>DASYZH010000391.1:0-22737 GCA_035946435.1 Puia sp.
TATCGTTAAGAAATACGAGGCCTAGCCGCTGCCCGGAGCCACGGCATGCGGCTCGTCCGCGGCTGAGTGAGCGTGGCGAAGGGTGGACGTTAGAGCCGGAGCCGGGGGCCGAAGTTCGCGTATGTTTGGGCCGGCAATAGCCAAAAATGGGCAACGGCTTGCGCAATAAGCCATTAAGAGGGGCTATCGGGGTTAGCTGCGTCAAAGAAATTTTTTAGTGGATAAAAAAAATTGTAGCTTGTTAAGGTGGGAATTCTGGAACGTATCATAAAGAGCGACGCCGCCGTCACATCATTCAAAAAACAACTCCGAAACGTCCTCGGCTTTACTCCGGGCAAGGCCGTGTTATATAGAACGGCTCTCACCCACCGCTCCGTGAAGGATGGGGCCGATGAGAACAACGAACGCCTGGAATATCTTGGGGACGCCATCCTCAGCGCCATCATCGCCGATTTCCTCTTTAAGAAATATCCCTATAAGGAAGAAGGCTTTCTCACCGAGATGCGCAGCAAGATGGTCAACCGCAATCAGCTCAACGAGATCGCCATCAAGATGGGACTGAAGAAGATCAGCAACTTCAACAAGTTCGACAGCAGCCTCAAGATGAGCCAGATCTTCGGCAATACGCTGGAAGCCATCGTTGGAGCCATCTATCTGGACAAAGGTTTTGACAAGACGAGGCAGTGGGTGATGGAGCGGGTTATCCAACCTTACCTTTTCCTCGACGACCTCGAAAACCTGGAGATCAACCACAAGAATAAACTCTATGGATGGGCGAACCGCAACGGCAAGAACCTGGAGTTCGAAACCCTCGACGAGCGGGTCGAAGGCGGGCGCAGACTCTTCACCGTGGGAGCCGTAGTAGACGGGGAGCTGCTGGCCCAGGGCAAGGCCTACAATAAAAAAGACGCCAGCCAGATCGCCGCACAGCTGGCCCTGGATAAGCTGGGACTCAATAAAGTAGATACTCCCGATGACGCCGGTTAGCACTTTAGCATGATCGCCTTCCCCGCGGATAGTTAAAAATTTATCCACATTTTCTTGCATTAATTTAGTTTTTATTCTACTTTTATCGCCTGTACTCTTTCCTCGAAAACACGCACAGACGTACCGCAGGATCGTCACCTACACCTGCGTAGTACCCAATCATCCTCTTTTGTTTAAAACCATCCTTTAAATTCAGAAATTCCTTTCAGGTTGCATTGGCAGCATATTCCAATGCCTGCAACTCTAGTGTACCCGCGCCATCGATCTGGTTGAAAACTGGATAATCCAATGTTTTTCTATGGGAATAGAATCCAGTATTGACTATGGTTTACCTCAGGCAAACCCTGATTTGCTATTTGAACCACATTCAATTACTCAACTATTTTGTGAACATGAAAAAGCTCTACCCTTCAACATTGTACGCAATCACCGTTCTTTGTTTGACATTTTTTAGCTTATCTGCGGGCGCGCAGGTACCTCCCGCCACCTATACGGCCGTCCTTGGCGGTAACTGGCACACCTCGGGAACAGGCCCGGGCATCTGGGCAACCGCCGAACCGCCCATGAACTGCGTCAGCTGTACGATCATCCTGAACATTCCGACGAATCAAACCGTCACTTTGAATACCCACGTGGTATTGTCGGGCAATTCCACGCTGGTCATCGGCGGCACCGTTAGCGGTAATCCTAACGGGACCACGCTGTACATCCCGAATTCCGGCGCAACAGACTCGAGCCACTCGAATAGCGTCAATATGATAACCGATGGGACGAACAACGCTATCCAGGTCATAAACAAATTCTCTTCTGTCCTTATCGACAACAATCCCCCCAGCGGCGCGGGCAACTATGACGGGCTGTTCTCCACTTCGGTAACGAATGGTGTAGTTCAATCTACTAAAGCCGTCGGCTATGCACCCGCAGGCTTTACTAATGGAGCCATCACCTATACCGGCGCTCCTCAGGAACAAAGCATTACAGCAGGTCCCGTGACCCTTAGCGCGACCGGCACGCTGCCCATCATCCTGTCCAGCTTCAATGCTGTTCTCAACCAGGGCGCCGTCGACCTTAGCTGGACCACGGCTTCGGAATCGAATTCCGACCATTTCAGCGTACAGCGCAGCACCAATGCCGGCGCTTCCTGGAACGAGATCGGTACGGTAGCGGCGGCAGGCAATTCCAGCCTTGCCCTCAACTATTCCTTCACCGATAACAAGCCGGCGAAGGGCACCAGCGAATACCGGTTGCAGTTGGTGGACAGAGACGGCAAATACACCTATTCCGATGTGAAGGCTATTTCGCAAGGCATCGTAACCGGCGTGAGCATCTATCCCAACCCGGCCCGCGATTTTGTGAACATCACGTTAAATGGCGCGGCCGGCGAATCCATGCTGATCAGGCTGTTCAATGAATCCGGGGCACTCCTGCAGGAGAAAAATGTAGCCAATGCCGGTGGGACCACGGTTCCGCTTGCCGTGAGCAGCTATCCCGAGGGCAACTATCTCATCGTGGTTTCTGCTGCCGACGGGTCCCGGCAGATCAGTAAACTTTTGATCACCAAGTAATTGTTGCGATAAATTTTGTTCAGCCGCCTCCCGTAGGGAGGCGGCTGCTTTTTTGGCATACTTTGTGTCCCGGGGGGTGACCGGTCGGGAATTTTCCCAATCTGGGGTAAGTAATACACTTATTTTCCCATTTTGGGCTAAGTGGTGCCGTGCCAAACTTAAATAAAATCGTAGGTTTGTCGGGGACACATGAAATAAACCTTGTGTGTCGTGAGTTAAATAGGCATTCTAAAATCCAATTATCCGTCCGATGGGAAACTGCATCTCTTCCCTGTTTAAAGTGGGCCTGGTTTTGTGCATAGGAATGATGTTTCATCAACCTGTTCAAGCGCAAAGCCCGAATGCCCTTGCCGTTCACACATACGATACATTGCTGGCAAGTAATGGTTTCGGGATGTACAATATCAACGTACCGAAATTTAGTCCCGACTCCGGTACGCTTGTTTCAGTGAACCTTTCCGCTACAGTAACCTCGCAATATGGCTTTACGCTGACCAATGCCGATAACGCAAGCGCGACTTATACGCTGACGCTCGGTCAGGACGACCAGATCACCGGCAACGTGCTCAGCTCGCCTTTTTCCAACATCATAACGCAGCAGATAAATTCCTATCCCCTGGCTTCGGGACAGGTGGTCTCGCAACCGCCGTTCGCGTTTTTGACCAACCACGTCTCCAATGACAGCATCACGGGTAATGTCGCGCCTTTTTTGGGTTCCGGCGCGGTAATGCTCAACTACCTCTCGTTTACCTACACCGACCTGAGCACCGTCAACAACGCTACCTATTCTTATAGCGCGAGTATCAATAACGTCATACATTTTACGGTCAAGTATTATTATTCTACCAGCGGCGGTGCGGTCCTGGCGACGACCCTCACCCGCTTCAGCGCGGCACTAACGGCGCCGCATATCACCGGGCTCGCCTGGGCGGCCGTGAATGAGACCGCCAACCGGGTGTACGATATCCAGCGCAGCAGGGACGGCAAGGATTTTACCACCGTAAATTCTATCGGGGCGCAGGGTGATGCCAGCGGCGCCGATTACAGCTATACGGATAACCTCGCCGATTCGATCTCGGGTAATGTCTTTTACCGGCTGCAGATCCACGACCAGGCGAACCTGAGCTTTTCGGCAATCCAGGAAGTGAATGTCGCCAGCGCTTCGCCGGCAGGTGCTGCTGCTACCACTACTACCACGGGCTTGCGGGTCTTCCCCAACCCTGCCACCAGCTATATCAATCTGCAGACGGGTCAGGCACCGGCCGATTGGGAGGTGGATATTATCGCCGCAAGCGGCGCGGTAGTGCTACGCACCCAGGCGATGGCGTCCAGCACGATCTATGTGCCCTTCACCAACAAGCTGGCCGCAGGGACCTATTTTGTTCGGCTCACCGGGTTGCATGGTCAGCAGCCCATTATGGCGCCGTTCATAGTAATTCCCTATAACTAATTGCGCGCACTTTTACGCTGATTTTTCCACGTTAAAATTTAGTAAAACTACCCGGGTACCAAAA
This sequence comes from Puia sp., assembly GCA_035946435.1. Lineage (GTDB taxonomy): Bacteria > Bacteroidota > Bacteroidia > Chitinophagales > Chitinophagaceae > Puia. The sequence goes on from DASYZH010000391.1 coordinate 4,067, forward strand.
TAAAACTACGGTGTACAGAGTTATTATATCCGAATCCATCAAAATATCTGTACCATGTGGAAGCCGAGAACCCGGTGTCTCAGGGCATTATATGCTCTGGACATTACCCTGCGTGTCAATTCTTTATGGCTCATCTCCCTTTTAGTCTTTCCCGCAGCGCGTGCGTCGGCCCAATGTGGGGGATATGTCCAAAAGCAGGTATATACCCAGACCTATACGAGCAACGGGGGTAGTACTTATACGATGACGGTCCCTCAATACGATCCACCTACCGGCTATTCCCTGACTGCGGCGGTATATTCATCTGCAGTGACGACCAGCGCCAGCCTCGGGTTGCAAAACACCACCCACCAGGAGCAGGATTTCACGCCTGACATCAGCAGGAGCGATCTGGTAAAGCTAAATGGGGTGTCCACTACGGGAAAGAACCTGGACTATGGCAACTATAATTTCACCGATCTTTCCGCGGCGGGGTCACCTGGGGACAATATCAGCTATGGTCCGGACCTGCTGTTTAATAGTGTCCCCTCGGTCTATGATTCGGTGATCAATGCGGCTACTCTTGCCGCCAGGTACCAAGGCACCGGGTCCAATACGTTGAGCTATTCCACCACTTTCTTTATCAACGATGTGCCCATTGGCGTGACCCCGACGCCCGCGATATCGGACCAGGTCGCATTTTCTTTTACGTATTATATCTGTTCGCCGGCCGTACTTTCTTCCGACCTGCTGAATTTTACGGCGACAAAACAAAACGCTTTGCATACGCTGCTCAAATGGTCTGTGGTGAATGAAAGCCCCGGCAGGGTCTATACCGTTGAGGTGAGCCCGGGTGGAAGCGATTTCGTGGACATCGGGTCGGTGCCGAGCCTCACCCAGGGCAGCAGTGCCGATTACAGCTATACTTATTCCAATCAGCCGGGTGCGACCGGCAAACTCTATTTCCGCATTAAGCAGGTCGATGTCGGCGGTTCGACTACGTTTTCGAATATATGCGTCGTCGATCTTGGGGATAGTGCAAATGCAGCTTTTACTATCTTTCCCAACCCTTCGGTGTCGGGTAATTTCATCAGCCTGAGTCTGCCCGGCGACAGCAGGTCCTGGCAGGTGGAGATCTTCTCTGCCGAAGGGAACCTGGTGCAGAAGAATGTCTTTACGGATCTATCGCTCGTGACGGTAAATTTCAATTCCCCCATGGCGGCCGGGGCCTATTTCGTGCGGGCGGTGAATCCGCTTAGCGGGGATGTGCACACGGGGTCGTTCCTGGTGAGAAGATAGCCACGCCGGTGGGGCCGCGTGGGTCGGCCTGGGCCGCTTTGAGCCGGCTGAGCTGCTTGCGCCGGCTGAGCTGCTTGCGCCCGCTGAGCCTCGGCTGCGTGGGTCGCTTAAAATAAAAGTGCCGCCGGTCCGGGCCTGTCTCCGGAGCCGACGGTCACTCTAAAAGACGCGGGGACGCGCCTCTTTGCCTTTCCTTCCTGTGTATTATTGTAGCTAGGGGTTTGCTGTTGTTTATACAAAGACACGATAAAAGCCAGTGCGGGTCAATCGGATGTATATATGATTTTCGGGGGACGTCGGGTCACTTGCACGGCGGGCATCACTTGCGGGGACTGAGGACGCGGGCGACGGCTTCGGCCTTGGAGTTGACGTGTAGCTTGCTGTAGATATTGCAGATGTGCGTGCGGATGGTACTGATGCTGACGCAGTATTTGTCGGCGATCTTTTTGTAGCTGAGGCAGTCGACGAGCGAGTAGAGGATCTCGTTTTCACGGACGGTGAGCTGATAGGCTGCCAGGGTGTTCGATGGTGCGACGGACTGAAAGCTTTGGATGACCTTTCGGGCGATGCTGGAGGTCATGGGGGCGCCGCCGTGATAGAGGTCACGGACGGCCTCGACTATCTCGGCGGGTGGGGTCTTTTTGAGGAGGTAGCCTGAGGCGCCGGCACGGATGGCGTCGAAGATATTTTCGTCGTCGTCGAAGACGGTGAACATCAGTATCTGGATCGCCGGGAAATGGGTCTTGACAGTACGAACGCCTTCGATGCCGGAGATGTTGGGGAGGCCGATATCCATGAGGATGATATCGGGCAGGGCGGTGCCGATCTGGCTGATGACATTGAGGAGATTGTTCAAAGACGCCACGCAGTGCATTCCGTCCGTCAAGTTGAACAAGCTTTCCAGGCTGGAACGCAGGGTGTTGTTGTCTTCGACGATGGCGATCTTGATCATGTGGTTGCGCGGTTAGGCTTACTCAAATATGGGAAATTTCGAAAGCAATTCCAATCGGATATTTATAGGATTTTTAGGGCTGCGGCGCCCGCGATTCGCGGCGGGTTGGGACGGCGGGGACTTATGGTGTTGCGGAGTGGCTGCGGAACCGCCGGATCAGGCCAGATCGACCTGGAGGCGGATGGTGGTGCCGTGGCCGGGGGCGCTGCTGATGTCGACGCGGGCGTTCATCAGGCTTGCGCGGTGATAGATGCCGGGGAGGCCGTTTCCGCCCGGGCCGGGGTCTTTGGCGCCGGGACTACCGCCGATGGGGCCAAAGTCGGAGCTGGTGGTAGCGCCCGATGCGCTGTTGCCGGAGCTGATATCCTTGGCGCCGGGGCCGGGCGGAGGTGCGACGTCGAAGCCGCAGCCGTTGTCGCGGACGCAGAGGGTGAGATGGCGGTGGTCGAACCGGACCTCGATAAAGGCCTGCGTGGCGTGGGCATACTTGACCAGATTATTGATGGCCTCCTTGAGGATAAGATAGATATGCTGACGGTAGTCCATGGGCAGACGGACCTCATGAATGTTTTTGGCAATGTCGATGGTGTAGTCGATGCCACGCGCTTCGAAGAGGGTGGTGGCGAAATGCCGGACGCGTGTCAGCAGATTCTCGAGCGAATCGTTGCGGGGATTGATGCTCCACACGATGTCATCCATCCGCTCCATGAGCATCAGTGAGCTGTCCTTGATCTCGCCCATCGTCTCCATGGCCTGCGAGCTGCTGTTGCCGCGGATCGCCAGATCGCTGAGGATAGAGATGGAACTCAGGGTCGACCCGATGTCATCATGCAGGTCCTGGGCGATCTTATTCCGGATATGCTGCATGCGGGTCTGCAGGAGCTCGTTGGCCTTGAGCTGCTCGATGAGCCTTTCCTGACCGGAGATCTTCTCCTGCTCGATCTTCCTGTTCTTATAGCTGAGACCAGCGGTGAAACATAAGATCTCGAGTACGATGCCACTCTGCGGGAATACAAAGATATCGGGGACGCCCAGATCGATATGCCGCACGATCTCCACATAGCTGAACACCAACCCCAATATATGCCCCGTGGCCACCGCCAGTGAACCCGCCAGTATAAAGTAGATCAGCGTTTGGCGATACCTTACCAAATAGATCGTGAAACCCAGGCCGATCAGGAAGACCATCGAAAAAACCACAGTATACACGAGCGTCTGCATCCCGCGGTCAAACGTCAGCGAGATAAAGAGGAGATCGACCACGGCGTAGGCGAGTAAAAAATATTCCAGCCTGATGACCCAATAATTCAGTCTTGGATAATCGCACGGGAAATCGAGAAAGCTCCTGACAAACCGGAAATATACATAGTAGGGCAGGATGAGCAAGGTCTTGCCCAGATAGATCCTCAGCGGCGGCCACCAGGTAAAGAGCAGCCTTACGCCGAAGAGTCCTTCCTGCTTACTGAGAAAATAGGCGGCGAGCAACAGCATATACAGGAAGTAGTACAGGTACTCCGGGCGGCGGATGATGAACCATTGCACGAGGACATAGAGCAGCTGACACAGCAAGAAACCCTGGAACAACATCTGGATCACGAGGAAGGCATTGTCCGCCGGCAGGTCTTTTACGATGCCGGCGCTCAGCGAGGCCTGGTCGTACAGCGCGAAACTATCGAAGGAATAGTCATCGGTGAGCTGGCGGACGCGGATGAGCAGTGTGGCGCTGGTATGTGGCGGCAATCTCAGCGGGATGGTGCCGCTTCGCCGCTGAAGATAGGAGGAGCCCGCGGGCGGGGGGCGGAGTGCGCCGGCCGAGACATATTGCGGCGCCATCGGTCGGGGTGTGCCGGGGGACGATGTGCGGGAGGTGGGCGTTTTCGGTGGGGGCACTCCCGGGAACGGTTGCACGCTTGCTGGGCCTGGCGATGGCGACGGGCGGCGTGGTTGCGGCGTGGGGGCACCGGGAGTGGGGATCAGCCAGACGTCGACAAAATCCAGATTGCCGTAGGCCAACGAAAGATACTGGGCGCTATCGGCGTCATTGCGAAGACCGGCCTGCACCCAAAAGACATAGGGACGTGGGTTATTGATGAGCCGATCGTAAGCCCGTGACCAGGGGGCGGCAAAGCTTTTGTTTCTCACGGTGGCGATATCCTGGATGGACCCGCCGCGGGTGGTGTGGACGGAATCGAGATAGCAGGTGGGTGAGTCGCTCATGACGATGCCGGGGGTGGCGCCGGTCATGGGGCTTGCGGTGGTCATCGTGAGGGGTACCGGCACGAGCGCTTGGGCGGACGCCGGGGCGGGGGCGCGTGCGGGGGTGGGCGTGGGCGTTGAGGCGAGTGCGTGGGCGTGGGTGGGCGCCGGGGCGGGGGTGGGCGTGGGCTTACCGGCCGGCTGTGCATGGGCGAGCAGATGGACGAGGAGAAAAGGTGATATTGCGAGGATGTGGCGTTTCACTGTTGGTTGATTTTTTAGGGTACGCCACCGCAACAAACATAATGTAACTTTGTGGTATGGTCAAGCTGCCCATTTATCTCGACTACAACTCCACGACGCCGGTGGATCCAAGGGTGCTGGAGGCGATGCTCCCGTATTTCTCGGAAAAGTTCGGTAACGCGGCGAGCCGGAGCCACGCCTTTGGCTGGGCGGCGGAAGAGGCGGTGGAAGTTGCGCGGGAACAGATCGCGCGGCTCATCGGGGCAGAACCCAAGGAGATCGTCTTCACCTCCGGCGCCACCGAAGGTGACAACCTCGCGCTGAAAGGAGTCTTTGAAGCCTATGCCGCCAAGGGCAACCACATCATCACCGTGGCGACGGAACACAAGGCGGTGCTGGACAGCTGTCATCATATCGAACGCCTCGGCGGCGAGGTGACTTTTCTTCCGGTGGGGCCGGACGGGCTCATCGACCTGGCCGGACTCGAGGCCGCCATCCGCCCGTCGACGATACTCGTCGCTGTGATGTATGCCAACAACGAGATCGGAGTCATCCAGCCGATAAAGGCCATCAGCGCCATCGCCCGGCGGCACGACGTGCTGCTGTTCTCGGACGCCGTCCAGGCGGTAGGCAAGATACCGGTGGATGTGAATGCGGACGGCATCGATATCCTCACGCTTAGCGCGCATAAGATCTATGGCCCCAAGGGCATAGGGGCGATCTACGTCCGTAGGCGCAATCCGCGCGTAAGGCTGACGGCACAGATGGATGGCGGCGGTCACGAACGTGGCATGCGGAGCGGCACCCTCAACATCCCGGCCATCGTTGGACTGGGTGTGGCCTGCGAAATTTGCAGGCAGGAGCTCGAGGCGGGACCGGGCGGGGTGTCGGCAGATTCGGGCGGCGTCTCGGCGGAGGCTGTGCGGCTTTCGGCGCTGCGGGACCGGCTGGAGCAGGGGCTGCTCGGGATCGATGGAACAAAGGGGATTGGGACAATGGTCGATGGAGCAACGGGCAACGGGGAAACGGGGATTGGGACGACGGGGAATGGAGCAATGGTCAATGGGGCAACGGGGACCGGGACCGGGGCCACGGTCAATGGTAGCCGGGAGCATAGGTTACCACATACTACTAATATCTCTTTTGGTGGCGTGGACGGACAGGCACTCCTTGCCGGCCTGGGCAAAGACGTGGCTTTGTCTTCGGGATCGGCGTGTACTTCGGCATCCATGGAACCCAGCTATGTGCTCAAGGCGCTGGGTGTCGACGACGATCTGGCCCATAGCTCGCTGCGCCTGGGGCTCGGCCGGTGGACGACGGCGGAAGAAGTCGACTACGCTATCAGCAGGATTGGGGAAACGGTGCTGCGGCTACGGGCAGCAGCGGTTCGATAGCGCGGCTGAGGCGGGCGAAGGTTCGATAGTGCCACGGCTGAGCCGGACAGCTACCGCAGCCGAGCCGTGAGAAGGTTCGATAGACGGATTATGCTTTACGATTTTTCGTAATTCGACTATTGTAATTTTTATTAATTTGTTTTGGCCTTATGTTTTGGGCTGTATAGGACCACAAGGACAGGGGGTAAATGCGTAGAAAGGAGGGGATATTAAAACAAAAAACCCGCCTGATCAAGGGCGGATTTTTTCATGCAGTTGGTTTCGGTTGAATATTTTGTGAGTCAACCTTTCAAAAGGCGCCGGAGGCGACTTGTCCGAAGGACGGACATTCAATGACTTGCCGGAATGCGCTTTTATTTTTCTTCGGGAAAGCGTATTCCCGGCATGTATATTTTTTCGACAGGCAGGCTTATCTAATAGAGTATGCGAATATAAGTATATCTTCCATTCCACCCACTTTTCTGTATATCTTATTTAGAAGAATTATTCACATTTTCTTTAATTATATATATTCAAAATTGCGGGTTTTTGCAGGGGGCGCGTTAAGGGCGGATTAAATTTTGATTTTTTTGCCGGCGGAGCAGGGGTATTATTTTAACTGACTGCTAAGCAATATTAATTATGATTCAGACGATTGTACAAAGTACATAAAGTACACATAATTTCGCATCCATGTGGGCTATCTGCAAAAAAGAACTCCGCCAATTCTTTAGCAATCTTACCGGTTATATCGCCATCATCGTATTTCTGCTCCTGAACGGGCTCATGTTATTCGTGTTTCCGGATACCGATATCCTGGCTTTTGGCTATGCCACCCTGGATAAATTCTTTGAGCTGGCGCCTTGGATCCTTTTGCTCCTGATCCCGGCCATTACGATGCGCAGCTTTTCGGAGGAGTTCCGGATGGGCACCTATGAGACGCTTCAAACCCAGCCGCTGACGCGGGGCCGGCTGATCGCCGGGAAATACCTGGCCTGTCTGATCGTCGTGCTGATCGCGCTGCTGCCCACCCTGGTGTACTATCTCTGTATCCAAAGGCTTAGCGGCCAGGGCGGTATCGACACCGGCGCCACCACGGGCAGCTATCTGGGGCTTATGTTGCTGGCGGCGGCGTTCACGGCGATTGGCATCTGGTGCAGCAGCTTCACTACGAACGCGGTAGTCGCCTTCATTGTGGCGGCCTTCGCCTGTTTTGTGCTTTATAGCGGCTTCGGTGCCATCAGCACCCTGCCGGTTTTCTCGGCGGGTCTCGACTATTATATCGCCATGCTCGGCATCGACTTTCACTACCGGAGCATCAGCAGGGGTGTGGTGGATGTGCGCGATGTCCTTTATATAGGTAGTGTGGTCTTCCTTTTCCTTTGGCTCACCGGCAGACACCTGGGTAAGAAGGTCGAAGGCGACAGCAAGGCGGGGGCCGGCAGACAGCGGTGGACGGTGGCGGGGCCTTTGGGGCTTATCGTGGTGCTAGCGGTGGTCAACCTGTTGTCCGCGCATTTGCACTATAAGGTCGACCTCACCAAAGAGAAGCGCTATACGCTTAGCGCCCCCACCAAGACGATGCTGAGCCATGTGGACGACGACATCACCGTAGATTTTTTCCTGGCGGGCGATCTCAAGGCCGGCATCCGTAAGCTGGCCAAAAGCGCGGACGATGAACTCCAGGAATTCAACGAATACTGCGGCGGCAAGATCCGGGTGCATGCCTATGACCCGCTTGCCCAGCTGAGTGATTCAGCCAAGGCGGGCTTCCTCGACTCCCTCCAGCGGATGGGCATCCAGCCGATGACGCAGGTGGCGCAAGCCAAAAAGGGGGAAGAAGAAAGCCAACGCGTGGTTATCCCCGCCGCCATCTTCCGGTATAAGAACCATATCTACCCGGTGAACCTGCTCACGGGCGTTCAGGCGGGTGAACCGGGTCAGCCGGAGGAACAATTGTATACCAATGCGGAGACACTCTTGGAATACAAGTTCGGCAGCGCTATCGACAAGATCACCGCGAAGGTGAAGCCTACGGTGGGTTATGTGCTGGGGAACGGCGAGCCATTGGATTTTCATGTATATGATCTCATTCAGGATATCCGGGCCAACTACCGTTTTGGTATTATCCCGCTCGACAGCGTGCCGATCATCCCAACGACCTTCAACGCGATCGTGATCGTGAAGCCCGCGAGCAGGTTTACCGACCGCGAGAAATTGATTCTCGATCAGTACGTGCTTCATGGCGGCCAGATCATCTGGGCGGTGGATGTGCTTCATGCGGAGAAAGATTCTCTCCGCAAGGATCATGGTGTTCTGGCCTATGACCGCGGGCTGGAACTCGAAGACCTTTTTTTCAAATACGGCGTTCGGGTGAACGAGGACCTGGTCGAAGACTTTCAGTGCGCACACCTGCCCATCGTCATAGGGATGCAAGGCGACAAGCCGCAGATCGAAACGTTCTCCTGGCCTTATTACCCCCTGCTCAACGGAAGCCTGACGCATCCGATCTCGAAGAACCTCGACCCGGTGCTCGCCGAGTTCGCGAATAGTCTGGATACGGTGAAGGCGCCGGGGATAACGAAGACCGTATTGCTGCAGACTTCGGCCCATTCGCGGACGGTGGGCACGCCGGCGATCATCAGCTTCGATGTGTTGAAGAATGCACCCGACTCGCGCATGTTCCCGCGGGCGAATATTCCCGTGGCGGTTTTGCTCGAGGGGAAGTTCCAGTCGCTTTATGCGAACCGGGTGCCGACTGCTGTTGCCGACAGTATGGCGAATGTGTATCACGAACCCTTTTTGGCGGAGTCGGAGAAGCCGGGCCGCGTGATCGTAGTGGGTGACGGCGACATCTTTATGAACGAGGTGACGGAACAGGGGCCGCAACAGCTGGGTGTAAGCATCGGCGACGACAACTATCGTTTTGCCAACCAGGATTTCGTCGAGAACTGTCTGGAATATATGGTGAACCCTTCGCATATCCTCGAGACGCGTTCCAAGGACTTTACTTTGCGGCTGCTCGATTCCGCGAAAGTGGAAAAGGACCGCAGTTTCTGGCAATTTATCAATATCGGACTGCCGCTGCTGCTGGTGGTGTTGGGGGGATATGTGTACCAGGTTATAAGGAAACGGAAATTCGGGGCCTAAACGCGTATCTTTATGGCACCGGAGCCGCCGAAAGCGGCCCGTCGACACATAAATCCAATGAATGGGCCCAACGTCTATCACTTATTTGACCTTTGGCATTGTTTTGTTATCGGCTCTTATTTTCGATCTGGGGCGTTTGAGTAGGAAAGGGACGGCGGTTTCAATGAGAAAAGCCTTATTGCAAACGGCTTTTTGGGTGGGATTGGCGATGGCTTTTTTCGCTTTTCTGTGGTATGAGGACGGGCATAAGATGGCCCTGGAATATTTCAGCGCTTACCTGATGGAGTGGAGCCTCAGCATCGACAATATCTTTGTCTTCATCCTGATCTTTTCCTTCTTTCGGGTAAAGCCGGCTTACTACGCAAGGGTTTTGCTTATCGGTATCCTGATGGCCATCGTGCTGCGGGTGATCTTTATCACGGTGGGCATCGCGCTGGTGACCCGCTTCCACTGGCTTTTGTATGTTTTCGGCGCCATCCTGGTGTATACCGGCATCACCATGTTCTTTTCAAGACATGACGAAGAGGTGCATGTCGAAGACAACCGCGTCTACCGGTTTATGCGCCGGTTCCTTCCGCTGACGAGCAGCGACGGCGACGGGAAGATGCGGGTGGTGGTCGGCGGGAAACGCCGGTTCACCACCTTGTTCGTGGTGGTGGTGTTGCTGGCCACGACAGACATTGTTTTTGCCATCGACTCCATCCCCGCAGTCTTTGGTATTTCCCATGAGACGATCGTGATCTACACCTCCAATATCTTCGCGGTGCTGGGTCTGCGATCGCTCTTCTTCTTGCTGCGCGGGGCGATCGATCAATTTTCGCATTTGCAGCAGGGTATCGCGGTGGTGCTGGTTTTCGTGGGGATCAAGATGCTGGTGGAGTTCTTCGATATCGAAATCCCGGTGTTTATTTGTTTGCTGGTGATCCTGCTGTGTATCGCCGGGGGGATCCTCTACTCGAAGTTTGCCGCGGCGGCGGCGCGCAAAAAACGAATTGGCGATGGACTATAGCATCAAATACATTTGTTCGGTTGTCGGCGGGCGCTGGGTGCAATTCCATGCCGATGCCGCGGTGGAGCAGCTTTTGCTCGACAGCCGCCGGCTGATCTTTCCTTCCAGCTCGCTCTTTTTTGCTTTGAAGGGGCCGCGGCGCGACGGGAGCCGGTACGTTGCCGAGCTTTATAAACGGGGGGTGAGGAATTTTGTGGTGGGTGTTGATTGGGCGGTGGCTTCTCTCGGGGCGACTTCCGAAGCCGCGGGGCCGGATGCGGCCGGATCGGGTTTGCGGCTGGAGACCGGGATGCCGGAGGCTAACATCATCGCCGTTGACGACACGCTGGCGGCGTTGCAAGCGCTGGCGGCGGCACATCGGCGGGCCTTCTCGCTGCCGGTGATCGGCGTGACGGGGAGCAATGGCAAGACCATCGTGAAGGAATGGCTCAATGAGCTGCTCGCGCCCGACTATCATATCGTACGAAGTCCTAAGAGCTATAATTCGCAGATCGGGGTCGCGCTGAGCGTCTGGCAGCTACAGGCCGCGCACCAGCTTGCCATCTTCGAAGCGGGTATCTCCCGGCCCGGCGAGATGGAGCGACTGGAGCCCATGATCCGGCCGACCATCGGCGTGTTCACCAACATCGGCGAGGCGCATAGCGAAGGGTTTGACAGCCTTGCCGGGAAGGCCGCGGAGAAATTGAAACTTTTTGCGGGGGCCGAAGTGCTGATCTATTGTTCGGATCAAAGGGAGACGGGCAGGGCGGTTCGGGCGTGGGCGACCGGGCGCGGGGCGACGGATGAAGCCGGGGGTGCGGCGGCGGATGGAGCAGCGCTTGGGCGGGCGGCGGGTGGAGCCGGCGGTGGCGTGATGACGACGGCGGCCGGTGGCGGGGCGACGGATGAAGCCGGGCTTGGCGTGCGGCTGTTTTCGTGGGGACGTGAGGAAGGGGCCACGGTGCGGGTGACCTCGCAGGAGGCAGGCAGCGCGGGGACGACGGTGACCATCGTGTTTGAAGGTGCACAGGATGAGCTTATGATCCCGTTCACGGACCACGCGAGTGTGGAGAACGCTTTACACTGCGTATGCGTGATGCTCTGGTTGAAACGCCCGATGGACATCATCAAAGTGCGGCTGGAGCAACTCGCTTCCATCGCCATGCGGCTCGAGCTCAAGAGCGGCATCAATCATTGCTCCGTGATCAACGACAGCTATAGCGCCGACCTGAGCTCACTGGCCATCGCGCTGGATTTTCTGGCGGCACAGCAACAACATACCCGCCGGAGCGTGATCCTCTCCGACCTTCTCGAAAGCGGGCGTAAAGAAGCAGAGCTCTATGCCTCGATCGCACAGGCGCTGGGTCAGAAGAAGGTGGACCGGCTGATCGGCATCGGCACACATATCGGCGCGCATGCCGACGCCTTCGCACAATGGTTTCCCGGCGAGGCCGTATTCTACCCCACCGTGGAAGCCTTTAAGCACGATCTCGGCAAGCTGCATTTCCGCGACGAGACGATACTCATCAAAGGCGCCCGCATTTTCGAGTTCGAAGAGATCGACCGGCTCCTGACCGAAAGGATCCATCAAACCGTGATGGAGGTCGACCTCAATGCCCTGGCAAACAATTTGCGCGAATACCGGAGCCTGTTGCAACCGGGCACGCGGGTGATGGCCATGGTGAAGGCCTTTGGTTATGGCAGCGGCAGTTTCGAGATCGCCAACCTGCTCGAGTTCCATGGTATCGACTATCTCGGCGTGGCGTATGCCGACGAAGGGGTGGTCTTGCGCAAGGCGGGTATCCGCGTGCCGATCATGGTGATGAATACCGAGGTGAGCTCGTACGATTCGCTGGTCGAATACAATCTCGAGCCGGTGATCTATTCGCCCACACTGCTGAAGAACTTCGACCGGTGGCTCAAAAAGGAGGGGATACCTGCGTTTCCGGTACATATAGAGCTCGAGACGGGAATGAACCGACTGGGTTTCGCCGCTGATTCTATCGATGAGCTGGTGAGTACGCTGCCTGCCGCGGCGTTCAGGGTGGTGAGCGTCTTCAGCCATTTTGCGGCGAGCGAAGACGCGGGACAGGACGGCTTTTCGCAGCGGCAGAGTACCCTCTACCGGGAGACGGCTCACAGGCTGGAGACGGCGCTGGGTTATTCTTTTCTGCGCCATCTCGCCAATTCGGCGGGTATCGTGAGGCGACCGGAAGACCAAATGGATATGGTCAGGCTGGGCATCGGGTTGTATGGGATCGACAGCGCGAATTCGCATCGCCTGGATCTCCAGGAGGTGTCGACGCTGAAAACGACGATCGCGCAGATCAAGCAGCTGCACCAGGGAGATACCGTAGGCTATAACCGCAGGGGACTCGCGGCGAAGGGGACGGTGACGGCGACAGTACGCATCGGGTATGCGGACGGCTACCGCCGCGATCTGGGCAACGGCGTTGGCAAAATGTGGGTCAACGGGCATCTCGCGCCGACCATCGGCATCATCAGCATGGACATGACCATGATCGATATTACGGGCATTCCCGACGTGCGGGAAGGCGGTGAAGTGATCGTGTTTGGCAAAGAGCTGTCCGTGAGTGACTTAGCCGCCTGGGCGGGGACGATACCGTACGAGATCCTCACGGCGGTGAGCGGGCGGGTGAAAAGAGTGTATTTTGAACAATAACCGAGCGTAGCGAAGGTTACGAACGAGGAAGGGGCGTGGCGAAGCAGCCCCGCCGAAGTTCCAAAGGATTGATTATATTTGAAATTCAATATGAAGGCGAGAACCATATTTTTAATCGTTTTGTTGATCATTGTTGCGGATCAGAGTCTGAAGATCTGGGTTAAGACACATATGCCGCTGAGCCATCCCTCCGATACCTATTTCGAACGCGTTTCCCCTTACGACAACGGCATCAGGCTGCTGGGCGATAAGGCACAGATCTATTTCGTGGAGAACGAAGGGATGGCGTGGGGCTGGAAGTTCGGCGGGTCCTGGGGCAAGATGGCGTTGACGTTGTTCCGGCTGGTGGCCGTGGTTTTCGGCGTCTATTATATCCAGACGATCATCAAGAAAAAATATCATCGGGGTTTTATCATCTGCGCGGGACTGATCTTTGCCGGCGCGCTGGGCAATCTGCTCGATAGCATGTTCTACGGATTGATCTTCGAACGCAGCACCTACGATCATGTGGCGAAGCTCTTTCCGCCGCATGGCTATACCACCTTCCTTCACGGGCGTGTAGTCGACATGCTCTATTTCCCCATCATAAAGACACATTATCCTTCCTGGTTCCCTTTTGTGGGCGGCGATGAGTTCGAATTCTTCAGTCCGGTGTTCAACCTTGCCGATGCGTCGATCTCGGTGGGGGTGATCGCGATCCTGATCTTCCAGAAGCGTTTCTTTCACAAGCGGCCCGGAGCGGAGTCGCATTCCATCGATGAGCAGACCAAGGTAGACGCGGTGCAAGCCTGAGAACTGCCGATCCACGGCGCCCCCGCCCGCGTGCGCTGACTCTCACTAAGTTTTTATTGAGTGGCTGCGGTTAATATCCGGCCAGAGCTGGCTAAAAATGATATAAAGCCTGCAGGAAGATTCATGCAAATTTGAATCACCACCATTCAATAAAATGACTGCTATGAGAAGATTAAGGCTCGTGGTCGCTACGCTTTTGGCGATCGGATTAGCGGCGCTTTCTGCAGACGCACAGACCATCAAACTGCCCGGTAAGGTCCTGGACATGGACGGTAATCCCGTAGCGGGTGCCACCGTCCGCTTCAAAGATTCCCACGCCGGCGTCATCACCAAAGACGATGGCACATTCACCATCACTTCCCCACTAAAAGGGACATTAGTCATTTCGGCGCTTGGCTTCACCGAGCAGGAAGTCGACATCACCGGCAAGACCAGCATTGCTGTATCGATGGCGAAGTCGAACAAAGAGCTCGACGAGGTCGTAGTCACGGCCTATGGGATCAAACGCGCCAAGAACACGCTGCCCTATGCCGCACAGACGATCAGCGGCGACGAGGCCAACAAAACGCGCGTGACCAATATCTCGGCTGGTCTGAGCGGAAAAGTTTCCGGTTTGCAGATCATTCAGAACAACCAGATCGGCGGTTCGGTAAATGTCGTCATCAGGGGTATGAAATCGCTTAGCGGTAATAACCAGGCATTGTTCGTGATCGACGGTGTGCCCTTCGACAATACGACCACTACTTCGAATACCAGCACGACGCCCGGCAACACCACCGAGCAAAGCGGTCAGGGCGGATACGATTATGGCAATGCCGCCAGCGACATCAATCCCGACGACATCGAGAGCATCAACGTCCTCAAAGGCGCGGCCGCCAGTGCCCTGTATGGCTCCCGCGCTGCCAACGGGGTCATTATGATCACCACCAAAAAAGGGAGATCGGGCACCCATGTTACGGTGAATGCCGGTGCTATGGTCGGACGCATCGACCCGGTGACTTTTGTTACCCTACAGCATTCCTATGGCGCGGGCCGCTCCGACTATTTCCCGAATCCCACCGGCACCAACACCGGATTTGTCTATAACGCCAATGTTTTCGGCGGTCCCGGTTTCATCGTCAATACCACCGCGCCTCGTTCCTGGGGACCGGCGTTCGACAAGAACCTGCTCATTTATCAATGGGATGCCTTTGACCCCAGCAGCCCGACTTATGGGAAGGCGACACCTTGGGTAGCCGGTGCAAACGGGCCTTCCTATTTCTACAAGACGGCCATCAGCAATAACAACAGCGTATTCCTGGACGGCGCCGGCGCCAAGGGCAGCTATAAGCTGGGCTACACCCGTACCAATGACAAAGGCGATATGCCTAACAGTACGGTTACCCGCAATGCGTTCACCTTCGCCGCTACGTACAAGATAGCGGACCGGCTAACGGCCAGTGCCACCGCCAATTATTACCAGGACAACGCACTCGGACGTTATTCCACCGGCTATGACGCCGACCGTAACCCGAATACCATCTTCCGCCAGTACGGTGAGACCAATGTGGATTATAAGGAACAAAAGCAGGCCTATTTCCGGCACAACCAGAATATCACCTGGAACTGGACCGCTCCTACCACTCCCGGCGGGCTGACGGCCGATTTCTACAACAACGTTTACTGGAGCGCCTATCAGAACTATGAGGATGATAACCGCGGCCGGTTCTTTGGCAATACGGCGCTGAATTTTCAGGCTACCAGTTGGTTGAATGTCATGGCCCGGATCGCGATCGATGAGTACAATATGTTCGAGGAGGAAAGATCGGCAGTAGGCAGCGAGGGTGGCCAGGCCGGTTCTTACTACCGCAGGACGAATTCGAGCTTCAGCGAGATCAACTACGACCTTTTGGCTACCGGTAATCATCAGCTGAATGCCAATTTGAAACTAAACGAGCTGTTGGGCATCAATATCCGGAAAGACAACAACTCCTCCATCTATGCGTCGACCAGTGGCGGCCTGGTGATCCCCCAGCTCTATGCCATCAACAATTCCGTCAATACCCCTACGGCACCCTTTGAAATACAATCCACGCAGGTCGTAGACGGTTATTTTGCCGGCGCCACCCTGACCTATAAAGACTTCCTGAGCCTCGACGGAACCTTTCGCCGGGACATCAGCTCTACGCTGCCGGTGAATAACAACGCCTACAATTATTATGCGATCTCCGGCAGCTGGGTCTTCTTTCAGCATCTGAAAAATGTGCCCTGGCTGTCTTCGGGTAAACTACGCGCCAACTACGCAACGGTGGGTAACAGCGCGGGGGTACAGCAAACCGAAGATGTATACACCGTCAATACGAACTACGGGTCGAGCTATATGTATTCCCTACCGACGACGAAGGCGAATAACGATCTGCAACCGGAACGTACGAACAGTTATGAGGGTGGCCTCGAGGTAGCGTTTCTGCAGAACAGGCTGGGCTTCGACGGATCTTATTATCACACCAACTCGATCAACCAGGTTCTCAAATCGCAAATCTCCAACACCACCGGCTACGAATATAAATACATCAATGCCGGCAATATCGAAAACCAGGGTGTCGAGCTTTCGGTCTTCGGTACCCCTGTGCAGACGAGGAATTTCCAATGGGATGTCAACATCAACTGGACGCGTAACCGCAACAAGGTGCTGTCGCTGAAGAATGGGCTGAATAACCTCGTGCTCGCCAGCTTCCAGGGTAGCGTCACGCTGAATGCGACGGTGGGTAAACCCTATGGCATCCTGCAAAGCGGCGATTATGTATATACCAACGGCAAGCCTACGGTGAATGCCACCGGCGCGGCCGCAGGGTTATATGAGATCTCGCCCAACACCAATACGCCCATCGGCAATGTCAACCCGGACTGGATCGGGGGTATCACCAATACTTTACGTTATAAGGCGTTTAGTCTTTCGTTCCTGGTCGACATGCGGGTAGGCGGCAGCATCTTCTCGCTGGATCAGTATTATGCGCAGCAGAGCGGCATTCTTCCCGCTACCGTGGGCCTCAACGATCTCGGTCACCCGAAACGCGATTCGGTATCGCATGGTGGTGGTGTCATCTATCCCGGCGTCACGCCCGATGGAAAGCCCAATACGATCCGTGCGACGGTGTTCTCTTCGACCTCCAGCGTTTATCCGCAATCGCATTACTCCTACGACGCCGGCTATATCAAGCTGCGGGAGGCCTCGTTGACCTATCATCTCCCGGAGAAGGTATTGGGCAGCGCGCAAGCCTGGCTCAAGGGTGTGGACTTCTCGTTGATCGGCCGCAACCTTTGGTTGATCCACAAGTCTCTGCCGATGGCGGACCCCGAAGACAATTTGGGCGCAGGCAATTTTCAGGGATACCAGAGCGGCGCCTATCCGACCCTCCGCACCCTTGGCTTAAACGTGAAGTTAAAATTCTAAAGCTTTTTTATGAAGAAGATATTCCTGTTCGTTTTGCCGGTGTGCCTGCTGCTGGGCTGCTTGTTGCTGGGCGCCTGTACGAAGAACATTTCGAGTAATAACGCCATTACGAAACAGCCGGAGACGGTACCGCCCGGTCCGTTGTTCACCTATGCGGAAAAGAACCTGTGTGATGCGCTCGCCGAT
Source organism: Puia sp. (assembly GCA_035946435.1). Classification (GTDB taxonomy): domain Bacteria; phylum Bacteroidota; class Bacteroidia; order Chitinophagales; family Chitinophagaceae; genus Puia. The sequence goes on from DASYZH010000391.1 coordinate 21,341, forward strand.
TGCGGCGCTTACAACAACATCTTCCGGCATATCGTGGAGCATTGGTCCCAGGCTACCAACGAGGATGTGGCACAGTACAATTTTAACCTTTATGAGGTCTGCGACAACTGGTGGCAGCATCTCTATGTCAATGTCCTTTCCAATCTGCATGCCAGCGATAGCATCCTGTCAAAGGACGCAGTCGATCTTCCTGCCGTCGTGAAGAACGAAAGGGCGATCATCGATATCCTGGAGGTATATACTTTTAATACGCTCGTGAATTCCTTTGGCAATGTACCGTATAGCCAGGCGTTGAATTACAACAATCTGACGCCGGTGTTCGACGATGCCAAGACTATTCAGGCCGACTTGCTGAAACGGCTGACTAATGATATTTCCGGTTTGGACCCTACCAACGCGAGCTTTACCGCTACGCAGGACCTTTTTTATAAGGGAGCCGTGAGTAGTTGGGTTGCTCTTGCCAATTCGCTGAAGATACAGATCGCCATGACGCTGGCGGATGTTGACAATACCACCGCCCAATCCGTCATGGAGGCGTCGAATAGTGCGGCCTTCCAGTCAACCGCTACGGATGCGGTGTGGCAATACCTGGCCGCGCCCAATAACAACCCACAGTATGCAGCGCTGGTTACGTCCGGGCGTACCGATTATCTCGCCTGCACGACGTTGATGAATTATCTGACCAGCATGAGCGATCCGCGGCTGCCGGCCTTCTTCGGGCAGAATACGAGTGGGCAGTATGTGGGCTCGACCATCGGGTTGCAGGTTTCTTCGACGGGCGCGTATTCCAAACCCGGCGCGATATTCTATCAGGCGACTTGTCCCTATGTGTTCATGGATGATATGGCCATGGAATTCTTTCGGGCCGAAGCTGTGGAACGCGGTTATAATATCCCGGGCACGGCGGAGCAGCATTATGATTCGGCCATCGCTATGTCGATCCGTTATTGGGGTGGCACGCAGGCGCAGGCGCTTGCTTATCTGGCGCAGCCTTCGGTGGCCTACTCGACTGCTGGTGGTGGTGCCTGGACCTGGCGGCAGAAGATCGGTCTTCAGAAATGGATCGCGTTGTATGGCCGCGGTATGGATGGATATACGGAACTGCGTCGTTTGGACTGGCCGGCTATGGTGCCGCCGGTGGGCGCTATATCCGGGTTCCCTTACCGGATGACCTATCCGGCTACTACGGTTTCGGAGCAGGTGTTGAATCCGGTGAACTATGCGGCTGCGGCGGCGGCTATTGGCGGGGATAAGGTATCGACGAAGTTGTATTGGGATATTTATTGAATTAACTGCTATACATGGGGCTGCTGGATGCAGGTAGTCCTGAACTGTGGCCGGCCCTGTGTAGTGGGCCGGCTTTTTTTGGGGTGCGCGGCTTGCGGGGGGCTTGAGCT
>DASYZH010000392.1:0-7951 GCA_035946435.1 Puia sp.
TTGCAAGGTAATATCAGAGATTAAAAACGGGTTGGCTACGGATCTCCATTGAATAAGGTAATATCGTATACGGAATAAGGGGAAGTTGAGGGGGCTTCGGCTGTTTGACTTTAGATTACCGGTGGTAGGTTTGGCTGGCGCCAGGGTTAATTTTAAAAGGAAGGGGAGTAGGAATACCCCCCTTTTTAACCCCTAAACCCTAAACCGTAGAAAAACTTTATAATGAGTTTGTATGTATCGCTTTTCTGCTGATAAACTAACCACAAATTGTGCCAAAAGCCGTTTATGTGAATAACTGCGATTAAATAAAAACGATTTAGCACCCTTTTTGCATTCCTTTAACAGTTGCCGGTGCCTGTTAAATCTGCCTCAACTCCTGTGCCAGGGCCCGTTCCAGGCATCTATCACATCTATTTATTTCGTAAATTCGCGTCCCTTAAGGATTCTAATAGATTATGGCCAATAAATATAAAGAGTTTCAGCAGTTGAATTTGCCTGCCATCAGCCAGGAAATACTGGCCAGATGGGAGGCGGAAGGGGCTTTCGAGAAGAGCATATCGATAAGGGATGGCGCAACCCCTTTTGTTTTTTATGAAGGCCCGCCCAGCGCGAATGGTTTGCCGGGTATTCATCATGTGATCAGCAGGACCTTAAAGGACCTGGTGTGTCGCTACAAGACCATGAAGGGTTTCCAGGTCAAGCGCAAGGGCGGCTGGGACACGCATGGGCTGCCCGTGGAACTCGGGGTAGAGAAGATGCTGGGTATCACCAAGGAAGATATAGGAAAAAAGATATCTATTGCCGAGTACAACGAGACCTGCCGTAGGGAGGTATTGAAGTACAAGGACAAGTGGGACGAGCTGACCCGCCGGATGGGTTATTGGGTCGATCTCAAGCATCCCTATATCACCTTCGAGAACAATTATATAGAAACCCTTTGGTGGATCCTGGCACAGCTGTATAAGCAGGGTCTGTTGTATGAGAGCATCAGCATTCAACCGTATTCGCCTGCTGCAGGCACGGGTCTAAGCTCGCATGAGCTGAATCAGCCCGGGTGTTATAAAGATGTAAAGGACACCTCGGTCGTGGCCATGTTCCGCCTGGACGCCGCCGCGACCCGGAAAGCTGCGACCGATAACAAAAACGTGCCGACGGCGCAGCACGCGCTGGCTTCGCTGGAAAAAATCGAGAAACTGAGCAGCAAAGACGAAGTTTTCTTCATGGCCTGGACGACGACACCCTGGACCCTGCCTTCAAATCTTGGCCTGACAGTCGGGCCAAAGATCGATTACGTCCTGGTCAAAACGTTCAACCCCTATACGCACGAACCTGTCGACGTCATCCTTGCCAAAGCCCTGATAAACAAGTATTTTAAGCCCGAAGGGGAGAATGGCGATCTCGCCGGCTTTACTCACGAGGCCAAGCTCCTGCCCTGGAAGATCCTGGGTGAGCTCAAGGGTGCCGACCTCGAAGGACTGCGATACGAACAATTGCTGCCTTACGAGGCCAATACAAAAGAAGCAGCCGGTGGCGATCCGTTCCGCGTGCTGTTAGGAGATTTCGTTACCACGGAAGATGGTACCGGCATCGTGCATACCGCACCCGCCTTTGGCGCCGATGACTATAAGGTAGGAATGAAATATGGTATCGGCATCCTGACCATGGTCGACCGCCAGGGGAAATTCATCGATGGACTAGGAGAATTCAGCAACCGCTATGTCAAGAACTACAAAGACGATCCTAACTATGTGGATGTCAATGTAGATATCAGCGTAAAGCTCAAAAAAGAGAACCGCGCCTTCAAGGTCGAGAAATACGAGCACAACTATCCGCATTGCTGGCGCACCGATAAGCCGGTGCTTTATTATCCGCTCGATGCCTGGTTCATCCGTACCACGGCGCTCAAGGATAGAATGGTAGAGCTCAACAAGACCATCAATTGGAAGCCTAAGTCTACTGGTGAGGGACGATTCGGTAATTGGTTGGAGAATATGGTGGACTGGAACCTTAGCAGAAGTCGGTATTGGGGTACCCCGCTGCCGGTGTGGCGTACCGAATTGCCGGAAAACCCGGGCGATAAAGACTACGCCAACCGGAAGGAGATCTGCATCGGGTCCATAGCGGAACTGCAGGCCGGGATCCGGAAGTCGATCGCCGCAGGATTCATGAAGCCGGATTCCAAAGACGTTGACGCATACCTGAATAAACTCACTGCCGATCTGCATAAACCCTATGTCGACGAGATCGTGCTGGTGAGCGAGGACGGCCGGCCCATGAAGCGGGTCGCCGATCTCATCGATGTCTGGTTCGATAGCGGCGCCATGCCCTATGCGCAATGGCATTTCCCCTTCGAGAACACAGCTGTCTTTGCCCGGAACTACCCCGCTGACTTCATTGCCGAAGGGGTCGACCAGACCCGTGGCTGGTTCTATACCTTACATGCCCTGGGTGCGCTGCTCAAAGAATCGATCCACGAAGAGTTGAAAAAAGCCGGTCTGGCTGGTCCGGACCTCGAAACGAGATATCCCGGGCTCGCATATAAGACCGTGGTTTCCAATGGCCTGGTGCTCGATAAGAATGGAAATAAAATGAGCAAGCGGCTGGGGAATGTCGTGGACCCCTTTAAGACCATCGGTGATTTTGGCGCCGATGCTACCCGCTGGTACCTGATCACCAATGCTTCCCCCTGGGAAAGCATGAAGTTCGACCTGGATGGGATCAGGGAGGTGCAGCGCAAATTCTTCGGCACACTTTATAATACCTATCAATTCTTCGCGCTCTATGCCAATGTAGATGGATTTTCCTTTAAAGAAGCCTACATAGCCCCGGTGGATCGCCCGGAGATCGACCGCTGGATCCTGTCTTCTCTTAATAGTCTCACCGTCAAGGTGAATGCCGCTTTCGATGACTACGAGCCCACGCTGGCGGGCCGGTTGATCGAGGACTTTATGGATGAACATCTCAGCAACTGGTATGTCCGGCTTTGCCGTCGCCGGTTCTGGAAGGGCGAATACGAGCACGACAAGATTTGTGCGTATCAGACCCTTTATGAGTGTCTCGAAACGCTCAGCCGGTTGATGGCCCCGATCTCTCCATTCTTTGCCGATTGGCTTTTTTGCAATCTCAACGAAGTTACCGGGCGGATCAAGGCGGGCTCCGTACATCACGCCGACTTCCCCAAGTCCGACGAGAGCTTTATCGATCTGCCGCTGGAAGAACGGATGCAGCTGGCCCAGGACGCTTCGAGCCTGATCCTTTCCCTGCGTAAAAAAGTGAACATCAAGGTTCGGCAGCCTTTGCAGAAGGTGCTGATCCCGGTGTTGAACCCAGCCATGAAGGAGCAATTGGCGAAGGTCGAGGACCTCATCCGGGCCGAGGTCAATGTCAAGGAGATCGAGTATCTCGGCGGCGATAACACCTTTATAAAGAAGAAGATCAAGCCGAATTTCGTGGCACTCGGTAAGAAGCTGGGCCCCAAAATGAAGTCGGTGAGCACTGCGCTGAGCAATTTTTCGCAGGAGGATATCGCAAAATTGGAAAAAGAAGGAAATATTACTTTGATTCTTAATCAAGAACCCATAATATTGTCTATCCAGGAAGTTGATATCACCAGCGAAGATATTCCGGGCTGGGTCGTAGCCAATAAAAATGCGCTCACCGTTGCTTTGGATGTCACAGTAACCCCCGAACTGGCACAGGAAGGCAATGCTAGGGAATTCGTGAACCGGATTCAAAAGATACGCAAGGACAATGGCTATGATCTTACGGATAGGATCCTGGTTAAAGTAGCAGACGTACCCTCACTTACTGATTCCTTGACCCAATTTAATGAGTATATTTGCGCGGAAATTTTGGCAGATTCTATAGAATTGGTTAAGGAACCGGCTAATGGCACTGAAATTGAAGTTAATGATATTCCTTTAAAAGTGTTTGTTACTAAAAAAGCCTAACTGTATGGCAACCAAAAAGAAAGCGGCCAAGCCCGCTAAAAAGACCGCGAGCGTCAAGAAAATAGCGCCGGCAAAAAAAACGGCTTCGAAAGCTGCCCACTCGTCAGGTGGTGCGAAGGCTAAGAAGGCTCCGGCTGCTAAGAGTATTGCCAAACCGGTAGCAAAGAAGGTTGCCCCCGCAGCTGCCGCTAAAAAACCCGCCCCCTTACCCGCTAAGAAATCAGCTTCTATATCCAATAATATATCCAAGCCGGCGGCCAAGGCTCCGGCTGTGGCTAAAACGCCCTCAACGGGGGCAAAAGTGCAGCCGGTACAAACACCTTCCAAACCGGTAACGGCTACGCCGCTCGTAAAATCGACTATCACCGCCCCTCCACCCGCGCCCCAGGTGACGCCCAAGCCGGAAGCCAAGAAGCCGGCTCCGCCGGCCAAACCGGTGAAGGTGGTCATCCCCGAGATAAAAACAAAAACGGTTCGTAAATACGAGCCGGAATTTACAAAATCAGTATTAGACACCCCACAAGAAGAACAAACTGGACCCACTATGAGATATAGCGATGCAGAACTTGGAGAATTCAGGGAATTGATCAACCGCAAACTGGACGCAGCTAAAAAGGAATTGGCGTACCTGCAGGGTCTGATCACGCGTAAGGACGAGATGGGCGGCGATAACGATGACGCCCGCTACATGACCATGGAAGATGGTAGCATGAGTATGGAACGGGAACAGTTGAGCCAGATGGCCAGCCGGCAGATCACGTTTATCGACCATCTCGAGAAAGCCCTGATGAGGATCGAGAACAAGACATATGGTATTTGCCGGGTTACCGGTAAACTTATCGATAAAGCCCGATTGAGAGCCGTACCCCACGCCACCCTGAGCATAGAGGCCAAGCAGATGATGAACAAATAATTCAGCGGGTACAAGCGATTCGTTTTCCCTGGGCTAAAGTGCCGGGCCTTCATGACTATTGTCTAAACCAATAACTGCTTATGTACCGGTGCACTATCGCTTCATTGGTGCTGGCGGCGTTCGTCAGCATCATAACTTTCAGCAGCCAGGCCCAGCAAACCCCCTCCACCACAGCTAATTACCAGGCCGCCGCACGCTTCTCCCCCAAAAAACTGGACAAAATGGTCTTCTCACTCAATGTGGAACCACATTGGCTGAAAAAGAGTAACCGTTTTTGGTACATGTATGAGACCACCGAGGGAAAACGTTGGTGGATCGTCGATCCGGCTAAAGGCGAGAAGAAACCGCTTTTTGATAACGACCGGCTGGCGGCGGCCATCTCGCTCGTCGTAAAAGACCCTTTCGACGCTAAGCATCTCGGGCTCGACAGCCTGCATTTTGTCCGCGACGAGAATTGGATACAATTCGAAGTAAAGAGCACCCAGGATGCGGAAAAAGACAAGAGCGACTCGTCCAGGAGCCGCAAAAAGATCTTCTATTTCGAATACAACCTGGTTGACGGCACACTCAACGAGCTCACCGGCTACAGGAAGCCCAAACATAAACCGGCATGGGCCAGCATCTCGCCCGATAGCAATACAATAGTCTTCGGCCGGCATTTCAACCTTTACTGGATGGACAGGACGAACTACGAGAAAGCCCTGAAGAACGAAGACGACAGCACCATCGTCGAACACGCCCTGACCACGGATGGGGTCGAGGACTATAGTTATCATGGCAACGGCGTCATCGGCGGCGGCGGCGAGACGAACGTCGACAAGGAAAAGAACAAGAACAAACGCAAACCCGCCCAGATCTTCTGGAGCCCGGACTCCAGACATTTCGCGATGTCGCGTAGTGATATGCGGAAGGTAAAAGACCTCTGGGTGATCAATTCGATAGCCGATCCCCGGCCTACACTGGAAACCTATAAATATATGATGCCCGGTGAAAAGGAAGCGCCCATCGAGCAGCTGCTGGTTTTCGATATGGCCGCACATACCTCCGAAGTCATAGCTGCCGACGAGTTCAAGGACCAGGACCTGGCGATCTGGAGTGCACCTATGCAGGAACGTCGCCGGGATGATGAATACCGCATCCAATATTGGCTCGGCAACAACGCGAAATTCTATTTTACCCGCACCAGCCGTGACCTGAAGCGGATCGATGTGTGTGCGGTGACGATAGGGGATACTGTCGCCCGGCCACTGATCAAGGAGCGGCTGAACACTTATGTCGAATTGCGCCGTTTGGGTCTCGTGGACGAAGGTCGCGAGCTCATCGAATGGAGCGAGCGTGACGGCTGGGCACATTTCTATCTTTATGACGGGAACGGTAAGTTGAAGAACCAGATCACAAGCGGGCCCTTTCATTGCGAAGATATCGTGGGTATCGACGAAAAGAAGAGGATACTCTATTTTACGGCCAACGGCCGCGAACCGGGCGAAGACCCCTACTATCTGCATCTCTATAAAGTCAATTTGGATGGGTCCGGGCTTGCCTTGCTCGACGGCGGAGATTTCGATCATGCCGTGAACATGGACGACGACCGGGAATTCTTTGTCGACAATTTCTCGCGTGTCAACACGGTTCCGCGATCCGTGTTGTATAATAACGCCGGGCGGAAGATCATGGATCTCGAGACCGCCGATCTGAATTCGCTTTTTGCGGCAGGGTATAGATTCCCCCAACCGTTCAAGGTCAAGGCGGACGATGGGATCACCGATCTTTATGGTGTTTTGTATAAACCATTCAATTTTGACAGCACGAAGAAATACCCGCTGATGGAATATGTCTATCCGGGACCGCAAACCGAATCCGTGAACAAGGCGTTCAGCCGTTCGATGGACCGTATGGATCGTTTGGCTCAGCTGGGGATGATCGTGATCACGGTGGGTAACCGCGGCGGCAATCCATCGCGCAGCAAATGGTACCATAACTATGGTTATGGGAATCTTCGGGACTATGGCCTGGCCGACAAAAAAGCTGCCGCCGAACAGCTGGCTGACCGTTATCCGTATATCGATATCACGCGGGTAGGCATCCATGGTCACAGCGGGGGCGGTTTTATGAGCACCGCCGCCATGCTGGTCTATCCCGATTTTTTCAAGGTTGCAGTATCGTCTTCCGGGAATCACGACAACTCCATCTATAACCGCTGGTGGAGCGAGAAACATCATGGGGTAAAGGAGATGGTGAGCGACAAGGGAGATACTTCATTTCTCTATTCCATCGAAAAGAACGCCGATCTCGCGAAAAATCTCAAGGGGCATCTGTTGCTTTCCACCGGAGATATCGATAACAATGTCCATCCCGGCAATACCATCCGGGTTGCCAATGCGCTTATCAAGGCGAACAAACGGTTCGACCTCGTGATCCTGCCAGGCCAGCGTCATGGCTATGGTGATATGACGGAATATTTCTGGTGGCGGATGGCGGATTATTTCTCGCGGTATCTTATCGGCGATCCCACCGAAAGACCCGTTGCCATAGAAGAGATGGACCGGGAACAGGAACAAACCGGCAATAAATGATCTCGATAACTAGAAATTACTCCAGCTATTGTTGATATCGGCGAACCGGTTTGCAGCCTGAACGGCTTGCTGGAACTCCCCGAGCCTGGGCATATTGCTGGTGAAGATAGAAACGTCGATCGTTTTTTTCTGCTCATCGTTGAGCTGGTAGTCGATGGCGTAAACCCGCCAGCGGCCTCTTGTTCCCTGGCCGCCCCGGCCTGTAAGCCTGATAGTCGTGATATCCTTGTAGGAAATAGTCCATTGCCTGCCGCCAGCTTCCGTTACATACAGCATATTCTCATCGAATTCCAATTTTTCTGCGAAGCTCCAGAGGTTTACGACAAAAAGGGCGTCCCAGATCGCGGAAAGGATGGTTGCTACCACCGCGAATCCGAGAAATAACTGCAGAAGCGTAACCCTCTGCTGGTCGTGAGCCTCGATGTGTGGTTCAATGAATAGGAGCACTAACAACAAGCCAATGCCGGCGCACAGACAGCCAAGGGCAGTTTTAAAGTTGATTCGGTCATAGGAAA
>DASYZH010000393.1:0-6925 GCA_035946435.1 Puia sp.
CGCCACGCCCGCTAATATTGTAAGAGTCAAAGAGTTGCCGACTTTCGACATAAACCATCTGCACATGTGTCAGATTGCCGAAAGCGTGCAAAACTAGGCCTTTTTTTTGTAAATTCGTAGAATCACAATGGAAACAGTAGCAGCGATACCGAAATACAATCTTACGGAAGACCAGGAGAAGAAATTGATTCTTAGAGAATACCGTGCCCTGTTGCGCTCCCTGAAGGCCAAGCTCAAACCCGGCGATAAAGAATTGATCCGCTCGGCCTTCGAGATGGCCGCCGATGCCCATAAGACCATGCGTCGCAAAAGCGGTGAGCCCTATATCCTCCATCCCCTGGCCGTGGCCAGGATCTGTTCCGAGGAGATCGGCCTCGGCGTACGCTCCACCATCTGTGCCCTGTTGCACGATACGGTAGAAGACACCGACATCACCCTGGAAGACATCGAGCGGGAGTTCAGTGGGGAGATCGCCCGCATTGTAGACGGGCTGACCAAGATCTCTAATGTGGTGGACGTCAATGCCTCCCGCCAGGCGGAAAACTTCAAGAAGATCCTCCTGACCCTCACCGACGACCCACGGGTGATCCTGATAAAGCTGGCGGACAGGCTCCATAACATGCGCACCCTGGACAGCATGAAACGGGAGAAACAGCTGAAGATCGCCTCGGAGACCGTTTACGTTTATGCTCCCCTTGCCCACCGCATGGGCCTGTACACCATCAAAACGGAGCTGGAAGACCTGGCGATGAAATACCTCGAGCCGGAAGAATACCGCGAGATCGCCCGTAAGCTCAGCGAAACCAAACGCGAGCGCTCCCGCTATATCAACGAATTTATTAAACCGCTGAAAGACAAATTGGAGCGGGCAGGTGGTTTTGATTTCGATATCTACGGCCGGCCCAAAAGCATCCACAGCATCTGGAACAAGATGCGCAAGAAAGGGGTCGCCTTCGAGGAGGTCTACGATCTCTTCGCCATCCGGGTGATCCTCAATTCTCCGCCCGAAAAAGAAAAAGAAGATTGCTGGAAGGTCTATTCGATGATCACCGACGAATACAACCCTTCACCGGAGCGGTTGCGGGATTGGCTGAGCAATCCCAAATCGAATGGCTATGAGGCCCTGCATACGACCGTGATGGGTCCGCAGGGGAAATGGGTGGAGGTGCAGATCCGGTCGAAACGCATGAACGAGATCGCGGAGAAAGGTCTCGCCGCCCACTGGAAATATAAGGAAGGCGCGGCCGATGAAAGCCGGTTCGACAAATGGTTCCAGCAGATCCGCGAGGTGCTCAACACCGAGGACAACGACTCCATCGATTTCCTGCAGGACTTCAAGACGAGCTTCCTGGCGGATGAGATCTATGTCTATACACCCAAAGGGGATGTGAAAATGCTGCCCGTGGGTTCTACCGCGCTCGATTTCGCCTTTTCCATCCATAGCGCCATCGGGATGCAATGTATCGGCGCCAAGGTCAACCATAAGCTGGTGCCCCTCAGCCATAAGCTGCGCAGCGGCGACCAGGTGGAGATCATTACCTCGAGCAAACAAAAGCCGAATGAGGACTGGCTGAATATCGTAGTCACGGCCAAGGCCAAAAGCAAGATCAAGGACTCGCTGAAAGAAGAAAAAAGAAAGATCGCAGATGAAGGAAAATATATAGTACAACGGAAGCTGGAGAACTTTGGCGCTGCCTACAATCAGCACAACATCGATATCCTTACAAGTTTTTATAAACTATCGTCCTCGCTGGATTTTTTCTACCAGGTATCGGTACGCAACATCGATCTCAAGGAGCTTAAGGAGTTTCAGGTGCTGGGAGACCGGCTGGAACCACCCAAGCCGCCGAAGCCTGCCGTTGAAGCCAGGCAGGGCGACGCGGCTGCGGCGCCCGCGATCCCCCGTAAGGACACCGAGCTCATCATCTTTGGCGAAAGCAGCGACCGGATCGTATATACCCTGGCCAACTGCTGTAAACCCATCCCCGGGGACGACGTATTCGGTTTTGTCTCTGTGGGCAAGGGCCTGACCATCCATCGGACCAACTGCCCCAATGCCGCCAAGCTGATGGCCAACTATGGCCATCGGGTAGTCAAAACCAAATGGGCCAAGAACAAAGAGATCTCGTTTCTCACCGGTATCCGCATCGTGGGCATGGACGACGTCGGTGTCATCAACAAGATCACGAATCTGATCTCCGGCGAGCTGAAATTGAATATCGCCGCGCTTACCATCGAGGCCAAGGAAGGTATCTTCGAAGGGAATATCAAGATCTATGTACACGACAAAGAAGAGCTGGAAGAGCTCGTTTCCCGGCTCATGCAGCTGAATGGCATCCATACCGTAGTCCGGTATGATACGGAAACGAGTTAACTTCGCCCAGACATTTGTCTTTTTTTTAAATCTTGCATTCGCTTATTTTTGCCGCTTCGAAATCAACGCTCCCATAAATGGGGGCGAAACAGAAAGCCCGCCCGGCGGGAATCAAGACGCCCGCACTGTGGGCATAAAACGTTCAATTAAATGGTTGATGTAATCTTAGGCCTCCAGTGGGGCGATGAAGGAAAAGGAAAGATCGTTGATTTTTTCGCGCCAAAGTATGACGTGATTGCCCGGTTCCAGGGCGGTCCCAATGCGGGACATACCCTATACGTTAAGGACAAAAAGATCGTGCTGCACCAGATCCCCTCCGGTATCTTTCATGAGAATACCCTGAATCTCATCGGGAACGGCGTCGTCCTCGACCCGGTTACCCTGCGGCGGGAGTGCGAATCCGTGGCCGCTTTCGGCGTGGACTACCGGAAAAATCTGTATATTTCGCAACGGGCACATCTGATCCTGCCGACCCATCGCGCGCTCGACAAGGCTTCAGAAATGTCAAAAGGACAGGAAAAGATCGGTAGCACCCTCAAAGGCATCGGCCCGGCGTATATGGACAAAACCGGCCGGAATGGCCTCCGGGTAGGAGATCTGCTGGATAAAAGCTTTACGACGCAATATATAAAGCTGCGGTTAAAGCATCAGAAGCTGCTCGATAGTCTCAATTTCCACGAAGACCTCAGTGAATGGGAAGAAGAATTCTTCGAGGGCCTCGAATTCATGCGCCAGTTCAAGATCGTGAACGGGGAGTATTTTATCAATGATAAGATAGCGAAAGGTAAGACCGTGCTCGCGGAAGGCGCACAAGGCAGCATGCTGGACGTAGACTTCGGGACCTTTCCCTTCGTCACTTCATCGAATACCATTTCAGCGGGTGTGTGCACCGGCCTGGGCGTAGCTCCCCAGCAGATCCGCGACGTTATCGGCGTCAGCAAGGCATACTGCACCCGGGTAGGCAGCGGCCCTTTCCCCACCGAGCTGGAAGACGCCACGGGGGAGGAATTGCGTAAAGTAGGAAATGAGTTCGGCGCTACCACGGGACGTCCGCGTCGCTGTGGCTGGATCGACGGCGTGGCGCTCAAATTCGCCTGCATGATCAACGGCGTCACCAAGATCGTGATGACCAAAGCGGACGTACTGGACGCTTTCGGGGAACTCAAAGTCTGCACCGCATACAGTATCAATGGAGAAAGAACGGAGGAAGTGCCCTTCCAGATGAACAAGGTCAGGATCGAACCCGTTCTGCAGCCTTTCGATGGTTGGCTGACGGATACCACCGGCGTGAAAAAATACGAGAAATTGCCGCAAAAGATGCAGGACTACGTGAAGTTTATCAATCAATACCTTGGTGTTAAAATTGCCTATATTTCAAATGGCCCCGGCAGGGATCAATTGATTGAAAATATCTAATTTTACGACCGTACAGCAAGCAGTTTCGCTGCTTCATGTGGAAGAAAAAATTAATCTAAAATAAATTTGGCGGATTAAAAACTTCGCCGAAAATTTACATAACAATCTTATTGGACATGGCACCAAAATCTGATAAGGAGGGAAAGGGTTCTAAGAAATCCGCGCCTCAAGTACCAAAGGACACTCCGGAGAAACCTTCTTCGAAATCCAAGAAACAATTGGATGACGATGATGATGATGATCTGGATGATGAGGATGAAACTCCAAAAGCTTCATCGAAAAAATCGGCGTCTAAATCTGCGTCCAAGTCGGCGTCAAAGTCTAAGGAAGACGATGGTGACGATGATGATGATGACGATGATATGGGCGAAGACGAAGTAGACGAATGGGAGAAGGTAGAGGAAGAAGAGGAGTGGGATCCCGACTTCGATGAGTTCGACATTCCCAAATCCAAAACCAAAAAAAGCACCGGCGGTAATACTTCCAAAAAAGCCAAAGGTCACGACGACGACGACCTCGGTCTCGACGATGACTTCAAAGACCTGGATCTTTTCAACGACAGCGGTTTCGAGGAAGAAGAGGATGACTTTTAAAAATACGATCCTTCCAGCCAGAGCTTACGCTTCCTTCCCGATCACTATTGATTCTCCCAAGGGTCCGAACGATTTTATTCAAGATATTAAGCAGCAAATGTTGACATGGGCCTCCCCGTTCAACATTTGTTGTTTTTTGGACAACCAGGGTTATCCTGGTCAGGCCTCTTCTCCCGCCGGTTTTGAATGTCTGCTGGCCGCGGGCGCGGCCCACAGCTTCAGCGCCCCTGCCGGCGATGCCTTCTCTGCGTTTAAGACGTGGTCGCTGACGCACCAGGATTGGCTCTTTGGCCATCTGGGCTACGGGCTGGCCGCCGAAACGGAGCCGGCACCAACCATCGCATCGGCAGGGGAGGACCCCGAAGGCCGGCCGCGCCTCGTGCAAGCGGGACAGGCGGCCCCGCCAGCGCCTACCGACCCGATTGGCTTTCCCGATCTCTTCTTCTTCGTTCCCCAGACCGTGATCGAGCTCCACCCTGACCATATTCGCATCGGCGCCTTGCATGCCGACCCGGAGACCATCTGGCAGGAGATCAGCAGGACAACACCAAAGGAGGCCAAAACAACGCCGCCCATCACTTTTACGCCCCGCTTTACGCGCGAGGAATATCTCGCGACCATCGGCGCGTTGCAGCGGCATATTCTTCGCGGCGACTGCTATGAGATCAATTTCTGCCAGGAGTTTTTTGCCCGGTCCGTCACCCTCGACCCGTTCACCGTTTGGCAGGCCCTGAGCAAGGCCTCGCCGAACCCATTCTCCGCATTCTACCGGCTCGACGATCGCTATCTGTGCTGTGCGAGTCCCGAACGTTTTCTTAAAAAAACCGGCGCCACCCTGCTTTCCCAGCCTATAAAAGGCACGGCCCCGCGGGCACACGAGGATGCGGAGACAGACGGGCTGCAAGCCGCCGCCTTGCGCCGGAGCGCCAAAGACAGGGCCGAGAATGTGATGGTGGTCGACCTCGTCCGCAACGACCTGGCCAGGGTCTGTATACCGGGGTCGGTGCAGGTTCCGGAACTTTTCGGGGTATATCCCTTTCCCCACGTTTACCAAATGATCTCTACTGTCACCGGCGAGCTGCTTCCCGGGACACATTGGACCGAAGCGATCCGTGCGTGCTTTCCCATGGGGTCGATGACGGGCGCCCCCAAGAACAGGGTGGTGCAGCTCATCGCGCAATACGAGCGGTCCCGCCGCGGCCTTTTTTCCGGCGCCGTAGGCTATGTGACCCCAAACGGGGATCTTGACCTCAACGTGGTCATCCGCAGCCTCCTCTATGAGCGGCAAACCGCTTATCTGTCCTACCAGGTAGGTTCCGGGATCACCTGGTACAGCGACCCCGCGGCAGAATACGAGGAATGTCTCGTCAAAGCCGCCGGCATCAAAAAAGCATTGGGAAATACATAAAAAAGGCGGGATACCCCGTAGTATCCCGCCTGCCCTTGTCTTTAAACCCCGAAATGATGTCCGGGCGATGAGCAATTAAGTTGTCATTATTTTGCCGCGAGGCCGGCCGTCGTCCCCGCTTCGGCCGCTTCTTTGGCGAGGAGCTGTACCGACTCGGTGAGAATATCGTATTTGTTGGAGACGAAAAGTTCCATTTTATCAGCCGGCAGCTTGAGATCATAGCTGTTGTTGTTGCTGGCCATGATCTTATCGAAATCCGGGTTATAGCGGTCGAAGGTGGCCGAATCCATGAGCGTGTATTTGGCGATCACAGCCGAGGAATACTTGCCGGTGACCGTGATGGTCTGGGCAGCTTTGGCTTCCTGGGAACTCAGATCGCGATGAAAGACATACATCGCCGAACCGGTGAGCTGTTCGGTGGCTTCCTCCCTGGTGAGCGTCGTGACACTGCCCTGGCCTTCGAAGGTATATTGTGTGCCGATGAACCGTTTGACATGGAGCCGGGATTCCAGCGGAAGGTAGTTCTCGAGGTCCCAAAAGTCGCGGCTGCCGCTGCGGTGGATCGCATGGACAACATTGGCGACCCCCGTATTATAGGCGGCGATCACCAGCAGCCAGTCACCCAGCTGGTTGTACAGATCGCGTAGGTATAGCGCCGCGGCCCGGGTGCTTTTGACATAATTCTTGCGTTCGTCGACGTTCCGGTTGACTTTTAGCCCCAGATCGCGCGCGGTTTGCGGCATCAGTTGCCAGGGGCCTTTGGCGCCGACCCTGGAAACGGCGGAAGACTTGAGGTTTGACTCGATTACCGCCAGGTATTTCAGCTCCTTAGGCAAGCCGTATTGGGTGAGGATGTTCTCGATAAGGTTGAAATAAGGTTGCCCCCAGCTGCGAATGTTCTGCAGCTCATCCCAATTATCCTTCATATAGTCCTGAACGAAGCTAAGCGCCTTGGGATTAAGCCGGACGCCATTACTGCCGCCGACCGTGGTAGCCAGGTAAAGCTGGCCAAATGCGATCTCCGAAGGGGAGGTGGTGGATAGGGAGCCGTTGGCATCCCTGCTGGTGTCGCGAGCCGCCGCCAGGTCATTCGCCACCGGAATATGATCATTTGCTTCAAAACCCACGGGTCCG
>DASYZH010000394.1:0-20900 GCA_035946435.1 Puia sp.
CGCCGGCAATGATCATCGTATAATAGATGATCTGCACGTGGTTGAACGAGACCATCAAAGCCGTGCAAAGCGTCGTCAGCACGATCCCCAGCCAGTACTTTTCCTCGCAGATGAGGATCAGGGAGGCGATGACGGCAGGCATCAGGGCAATGGTCTGCATCTTGGTATCATGGCCGACGGCCACGATCACCGCGTTATAGGTGGCATAGGCATAGGCCAGGCTGCCGATGATACCGATATACGGATTGATCCGCAGCACGAGCGCCAGGAAATAAAAACAAATACAGGCAAGGAAAAAGAAATTTGCGGGCTTTTTGAGATCCAGCGTGAGCAGGCCGTAAAACAAGTTGGGAATACTTATGGACTGGGTATCCATGGCGATCTGATAGGCCGGCATGCCACTGAACATGCCATTGCTCCACAAGGGAAAATGACCATGCGTCTCCTTATATTCAAAGGAATTATGCGCCATCCCCTGCCACTGCATCACATCTTCCTGCTCCAGCACCTTGCCGTCGAAAATGGGGCGGCAATAGATTATAGCGACCAGCAGAAAGACAAAAACAGCAATGAGGTGCGGAAACGCGCGCCACAACAGATCCTTACTTATAGTTTTCAAATCCTCAAATGGTTTGCAATTCCCGGACCATCCTGGTAAGGTCCCTGAGCTTTTTAATATACCTTTAACACGCCTAAATTAACATGAAGATCGATATAACAAAAGAAATTATTTTCCGGACGGCGCGCAGCGGTGGAAAAGGCGGACAAAATGTCAATAAGGTCGAAACCATGGTGGAAGGCTATTTCTCCATCGATGACTCGGCGCTGCTCTCTGAAGACCAAAAAATGGTGCTCGGCCAAAAGCTGGCGTCCCGCATCAATTCCGATGGCTATATCCAGGTTCGGTCTCAGGTGCACCGGACCCAGCTGGGCAATAAGGCGGAAGTTATCCGCAAGATGCATGAACTGCTCGAAACCGCTTTGAAAAAAGAAAAACGGCGGATCGCTACCAAACCCTCGGCGGCGGCAAAAAAACGCAGAATAGAACATAAGAAAAGACAAAGCGAGATCAAGGAAGGGAGGAGAAGATATCGGGCGGATGAATAAAAAAAGCCGCCTCCTGCGGCTAATCCCACCTATAAACAGCAAATCCCGGCCTGTCGACGGGATTGCTGGCGGTAACCTCACAAGGGTTTAACGTTAATAGTATCTGATCTGCAAAGGGTTTAGGTTTCCAGCAAATTTCACTCATCCCTCCCGGCTTCCCTAGCGCAGTTGTACGCAAAGACCTGCGTAGTTATACCTGTTTTATTCCAGAATTTATACTCGATTTTCTTTATATGATCAATAGTACCTTGGCCGCCAGCTATATGGAAACTAAGGTCCTCTATATCTCTTTGGGTGTAACGCTTGCTATAATCATCGTCATTGCCTGCTTCTTCGCGTCCATTATACGCTATCATCGCAGGTATATGCGGGTGCAGCGGGAAAAGATCCTGGCGGAGATCACGATGCTCGAGAACGAACGGAAACAGATAGCCGGAGATCTTTACGACGGGTTGGGTCCCCTGCTGTCGGCAGTCAAGCTGAATATCAGCCACGTGGAAACGGAAAGCTCCTCGGATAGAGATCTCCTGGAAAAAACCGGCGGGTACCTGGATGAGATCATCGGCAGCGTGCGGCGGATCAGCCACGACCTGCTGCCCAATACGCTGGAAAGAAAAGGGCTGCTGGATGCGATCCGGGAGCTCATCAACCAGGTACGATACCGCCAGTCCGTAAACATCCAGCTGTATGTTGTCAGGGAGTTCCGGCTTCCCAAGGAAAAAGAGATCCATATGTTCCGGATGATACAGGAGATCGTGTTGAACACGATCAAACACGCAGACGCGAATAACCTGCAGATTGGCTTCAGCGAAGAGGAAGGGCATCTGCTGTGTCTTACGAAAGACGATGGGAAGGGGTTCGATAAAGAAAAAGTTTTAACGGGCTCCGCCGGCTTAGGCCTGCGCAGTCTGCAAAGCCGCTGTGAGATCCTCAACGGGATGTTGACACTGGATTCCATGCCTGGAGGCGGTACAAACTATTTTATCAGGATCCCCATGGGGTAACCGGTAAACACCTAATTTTATCCGGATGAAAAATAGCATAAGTCTGATAATCGCAGACGACCATGAGATCTTTCGGGATGGCCTGGCGCTCATGTTAGCCAAGCAGGAGACGGTACGGCTGGTGGGACAGGCCGGGGACGGTCAGGAGCTGCTTCGTCTTGCGGAGGAGACCAGGCCCACGATGGTGCTCACCGATATCAAAATGCCGCGGATGGATGGCATCGCGGCGACAAGGCTCCTGTTGCAACGATACCCCGGACTCAAGATCATCGCCCTCTCGATGCATGAGGAAGAAGACCTTGTCGTAGAGATGCTGGAAGCGGGCGCCCGGGGGTATCTGTTGAAGCATGCGGACAAGAAAGAGATCCTGGAAGCCATCCTGACTGTAGAGGCGGGGAATATCTACTATTGCAAGCATACGACGGCCAACCTGGCCTCCCTGATCGTAAAAAGCAAATTCGAATCGCAAAAAAAAGCGCCCTCTGCCTTGTTTACAGAGCGTGAAAAAGAGATCATCCGGCTTATCTGCAGACAGCACACCGCCCAGGAGATCGGCGAGCTGCTTTTCCTGAGCAAGCGCACCGTGGAAGGCTACCGGACGCGGATACTGGAAAAAATGGATGTCAAGAATACCGCCGGCGTGGTGATCTTCGCCTTGAAACACAACATTATCCGGGAGGAGGAAATCGGCTGAACATACGTTATTTACAATTTGAGCGTTAATTTCGCGCAGTCAGGACCCGGTAGGGTCCGCTGACCCAACATGAGCAGTATTAAAAAATTAGCGGGCGAGACGGTTTGGTACGGTGCAAGTTCCATTTTTGCCAAGTTCCTCAATTATATGCTGACCCCCTACCTGACCCACAAGTTCAGGGGGACACCGGAATATGGCCAGATGGCCCTGATCTATGCTGCCATCTCTTTTGTGAACATCGGGGCGCTCTTCGGGCTGGACTATGCGTATTTCCGCTTTATCCAGCGGAAGGAATTGCAAAAATATCTTTATCCCACACTGCTGATCTCCATGGTTTCCAGCACGACGCTGCTCACCCTGCTGATCATCGCCCTGCGTATCCCTTTCGCCCGGATAATCGACGTGCAGAACCATCCGAGCTATATCGTGCTAAGCGCCTTTCTGATCGCTTTCGACGCCCTCTCCGCACTGCCCTTTGCACGGCTGCGACACGAAGGCAGACCGCGGAAATTCGCGTTTATCCGGGTTACCGGCATTCTGATCAATATCGTGCTGACCTTCTTCTTTTTGTCGGCCTGCCCGTCGCTGCTGAAGACGCACCCCAATAGCATTATCGCATTGATCTATCAGCCTAAGTTCGGGTTTGTAGGCTATGTGCTGCTCGCCAATGTCATCCAGAACTTCTGCCAGCTACTGCTGCTCTCCAAGCAGGTCAAGGGGGTCCGCTGGAACTTCAATTTCCCCATATGGAAGGAAGTCATGATTTACGCGTTGCCGTTAACGGTCGCGGGGTTTGGAGGCATGATCAACGAGACATTCGACCGGATCATGCTCGACTGGCGATTGCCGCACACAAACGACTACGCTACCTACCAGGTAGGTATTTATAGCGGCTGTTACAAGCTGTCGCTGCTGATCACCTTGTTCGTCCAGGCATTCCGAATGGGGGCGGAACCCTTTTTCTTCCGGCAGTCCGTCGAAGACACGGCGCAGCGTACCTATGCACGGGTAATGAAATTCTTTGTGATCCTGGTAAGCGGCATGTTCCTTTTTGTGTCTCTCTATATCGATATCTGGAAGTATTTCATAGCGGACCATACCATGTGGGTGGGACTAAAGGTGGTGCCCATCCTTTTATTCGCCAATATCTTTCTGGGTATTTACTATAACCTTTCCATCTGGTATAAGATCACCAAAAGCACACGGGCGGGAGCCTATATCACCCTGATCGGCGCGGCGATCACGCTCGTGATCAATTATCTTTTGATCCCGTACTGGGGTTATATGGCTTCGGCCTGGGCTACTTGTCTTTGTTATGGCGGCATGATGGTGATCTCCTATGTCTGGGGCCAGAAGGTCTATCTTGTCCCCTACGCCTGGAAGAAACTCGTCGCCTACATGGTGATCGTATGCGTGCTTTATTTCCTTCATACCTTCCTTACCGGCATTTGGGAAAGCCGGGTATTCTCGATTAGTCTGGCCACCGTTTTCCTGGGCGCCTATGTGCTGTTCATCCTCCGGGTGGAACGGCGGGAATTTCGCCGCCTGCCCTATATTGGTCGCTTTCTGGGCGCGGCCGCCTAGCGTAAAAATGGATTATGTGCTTTCTCCCATCCGATGGTAGTAGGCTCCCCATGTCCGGGATAGACGATCGTTTCGTCCGGCAGGGGCCAGAGCTGTTCGCGAATCGAACGCAAAAGGGTAGGATGATCTCCGCCCGGCAAGTCGGTACGGCCGATGCTTTCCCGGAACAGCACGTCACCTCCGATGAGAAATCCCCCTTCGGCGCTAAAAAACCCGACACTGCCGGGGGAATGCCCGGGCAGGAAAAGGATGGAAAGCTCATTGTCGCCCAGGGTTATCGATCTTCCGGGCGTCAGGAAGACGAACTCACCCCGGTAGTTCTCGAAGGGCATCCCCCACCGCAATCCCATATCCGGCGCCCAGGCCAGCACATCCCGCTCTTTTTCGTGGAGATGGAGGGGTAAGTCCCAGGTGTCGCTGACGAACCGGTTCCCGAAAACATGATCGAGATGGCAATGGGTGTTGAGCAGCAGCCTGGGGCTTAACCCCTGCTGCTCAATATATTCCTGCAAAGCCATGCGTTCGTTCCCGAAATAACAGCCGGGATCGATGACACAGCAGGCATCCTTTTCATCGGATAGCACGTATGTGTTCTCTTGTACGGGGTTGAATTCGAACGTCTTTACGGTCAGCATATTAACAAAGATCACGATTAAAATCTATTTCACCGATAGGGGGGATTGTTATAACTTTAAAACTTAAAGGGTAGCAGGTATGCAATTTCATCAGTTTAGGTTGAAGTCACATTACTTTTTTTTCTGTTTCTTTTTTGGATTGCTCTTTTGCTCCGGCTCCCTTAGGGCCCAGGTCAACACAGTCGAATTCGGAAAGAACCGCCTGCAATTCAAAAAATTCAAGTGGCAATATTACCAGACCCCCAATTTCAATACCTACTTTAGCCAGGGCGGCCAGGACCTCGCCAAATACGTGCTCCAACTGGCCGAAAAAGAATTACCCGGTATCGAGAAATTTGTAGAATACGGTCTCCAGCGCAGGGCCAATATCGTCCTTTACAATACCTACAACGATCTGGAGCAGTCCAATATCGGCCTCAACCTGGACTGGCAGACCACAGGCGGTATCACCAAGCTGGTCAACAACAAGATGGTGCTCTACTACACGGGGGACCACAACAACCTGCGTATCCAGATCAGGCAGGGTATCGCCCGCATCCTGGTCGAAAACATCCTCTTCGGCGACGACCTTGGCGAGTTCGCCGCCAACCAGACCCTGCTCGATCTTCCGCAATGGCTTACCGACGGCTATATCGAATACGCCGCGGAACCCTGGAATACAGTGCTGGACGATCAGCTGAAATCGGCCATGCTCTCGGGCAGATACAAAAACTTCTATCAGTTCGCCTACGAAAAGCCGGATCTCGCAGGTCATGCCTTTTGGTATTACCTCGCCAACAAATACAAAAAGGAAAATGTCACCTATTTCCTCTATTTAGCACGGGTTTACCGCAATCTGAACAACGCCTCGCAGCGTATCTGTAAGAAAAAGTTCAAAGAGGTGCTCAAGGACTTTATGCTGGAAGAAGAAGATCTCTTTGAGCGGGACCTGCGTGGCCGCCGCAACCAGCCCAAGGGTACGGTGATCGAAACTTTCGACATCAACGATCACAAGGATTATTTCCATTTCACCCCCAATCCCAATCCCAAGAGTCAAACCTATGCTGTCGTCGAGTACAATCGCGGGGCGTACAAAGTGATGCTGTATGAACAGTTCATCTATACGCATACGCTGCTGAAGAACGGGGTCAAATCACTCGAAGAACAGATCAACCCGCACTA
Organism: Puia sp.; assembly: GCA_035946435.1. Classification (GTDB taxonomy): domain Bacteria; phylum Bacteroidota; class Bacteroidia; order Chitinophagales; family Chitinophagaceae; genus Puia. Next base: position 6,186 of record DASYZH010000394.1, read on the forward strand.
TCCATTACTCGCATGGGACCCCAAAGGAACCCGCCTGACCTGCATTTACTGGGACCGGGGGAAGACCAAACTCTTTGTATACGACGCCGTGAAGCATTATAAGCCCATCGTCACCGACCTGCCGGATTTCCAGCAGGTGCAGGACATGAAGTATATGCTGAACAGCAATACCCTGCTGCTGAGCGCGGTTCGTAACGGCCAATCCGATATCTATACCTACGATCTCGAGAAAGCCACCTGGAAACAGATCACCAACGACATCTACGACGATCTGGATGCCTCCTTCGTATCGTTCCCCGGCAAAACGGGGATCATCTTCTCCAGCAACCGGCCGGCGGGGATGGCGACAAGCAAGGACACCGTGCTGCCCAGCAACTACCATTACAATGTCTTCCTGGTGAGCAACTGGAATGAACCCGATGGCAAGCAGATCTCGCAGCTTACCCACCTGAGATACGGCGATGCCCGTTATCCGACGCAATACAATGTCACCCACTTTACCTTCGTGAGCGACGAGAATGGGATTGCCAACCGGTATGCCGGTTTCTTCACCACGAAACGCGCCGGTCTCGACACCGTCTATAAAGTCGGCGACGAATTGCTGCATAACCCGACACCGGAAGACCTGGATTCCACGCTAAAAGCTGCGAATAAGACCCAACCCGACACTTCCTACGTCTTTGCGATCACCAACGACTCGTCCTATGTATTCCCGATCACCAATTACCAGAGCAGCCTCGTGGAAACCAAGAGCGCAGGCGACAATGGCCAGGTGAGCGAAGTCCGCCAGGAAGGCGATCTGAAATTCCTTTACAAGCTGAAAGTGGACGACGCGGCATTGAGAAAACGCAATATCGTTGCCCGGATGACGGATTACCGGAAAAAGACCGTGGCAGAATCACAGATCTCCGGAGCCAATGTGTTGCGCCCCGTGGCGCCGGCAAGAAGAGACACCACCCGCAAACAGCCCAGCGGCGACTTTTTCGAAAGCGAGTTCGATAACAAGAAAGATTCCGGCGTCAACCGGCGGCCGGCGAATTCCAATCCTTTTGCCCTGGCGCGGCCTGCCCAGGCCTCGGCTCCAAGGGATGAGCCCATCTTGCGGAAAGCAAAACTCTTCGATTATAACCTGAAATTCTCCGTGGATAATTTCACCGCCGGGTTCAACAACGACGTACTGGTCAGCAAATACCAGCCGTTTACCGGCTCCGTGCCCATCAATCTGAGCGGTCAGGACGCTTTCAGTGGCATGCTCAAGGCCTCGGTCTTCGATCTTTTTGAAGACATCCGCTTCACGGGAGCCATCCGGCTGCCCTTCTTTGGCAGCGGCTCCAATCCTTCCGATGTGGCGACAGCCAACCAGGCGGTCTTCACGCCCGGCAACTCCTCGTTCTTCGATGGAAGCGGCGAATATTACGCCCGGTTTGACTATCTGAAAAAACTCCTGGATTATTCCCTGATCTACTATCGCGAAACGCAAACGGGGGATTACTACGATCCTAACCTGGGTCAGATCTATAGCGGGGACTATGACGCCAAGGCTTTTACCAATCTCTGGCAGGCGGTGATCAAATATCCTTTCGACAAGGTCCGCAGCCTTCGTTTGTCCGTGGGTTACCGGACCGATAAGATCGTTATCCGGCCCGATATCACCAATTTCCCTCCCGTTCAAAGCAACGACTCTTTTGCGCTGACCACACCACCGCTGGATGTCCAGCACTACGGCCTGGTCCACCTGGAATATGTGTACGACAATACGCTCCTGAAGGCTACCAATATCTGGAACGGTCTGCGGTATAAATTCTATATGGATTGGAATTCCTCGCTGAACGGCGGCGCCGAGACCGGCGGGGGGAGATATGGCTTCAACTTTGGTTTCGACGCACGGCATTATCTGCCGATCTATCGCAATTTCATCTGGGCTTTACGCGCGGCGGGTGATTTCTCCTGGGGCAGCAATAAGATCGTATACTACCTGGGTGGCACGGACGGCTGGCTTTTTCCCAAGGCCTATCAGTTGCCCCAGCCTAATCCTGACGCAAACTATGCCTTTCAATCCCTGGCGGTCAACCTGCGCGGGTTTGACCAGAACATCGCGAACGGGAACAACGACGTCGTGATCAACAGCGAATTGAGACTGCCCCTCTTCACTACGCTGTTCAATAAACCCATCAACAATGCTTTCTTACGAAACTTCCAGATCGTCCAGTTCTTCGATCTGGGGACGGCCTGGAACGGCAAGTACAATGGACTCAAACGTCCGGAAGTGACCTATACAGATCCCAATAATCCGACGAATTTCTCTGTGCTCGTCAAAGCCGGCGGTATCGGCCCCTTTGCGGGGGGCTATGGCTTCGGCTGCCGCAGCACGCTCCTGGGTTATTTCCTGCGGTTTGACGCCGGCTGGCAAATGAATACCTTCTTCCAGGATAAACCGGTGCTGAATGTTTCAATGGGAGTAGACTTCTAGGTCTATGAGGTTGGCTTTAGGTCTATGGGATTGGCTTTAAGTCTATGGGATTGGCTCTAGAGTATTCGCAAGGCGCGTAAGCAGACCATCGGCCTTTTGTTCTTCCGCCAGGGTAACACTCAGCGTCTCCGCCGCGTCCGTGTAGCCCAGGGTTCGCGCCAGCGGCACCAGGCCGCTATAAGTCGCTATCTCGTAATGTTCGGCTTTCCGGCTTACGAAGATCAAGCCTATATCGCGCCCGGCGGTGCCATCTCCCGTTCCATCGATAATGGTTTGCCCCTCGTCCGCTATTCCTGCAATGGCTGCGCATTTCTTTCCCTCCGCGGGGGTATCGATCATGCCGAAGACCTTTTCGAGTCTCGCCAGGTGATTCTTTGTTTCCTGTAAATGGCTGCTGAACGCCTGTTTCAGCTCATCGGACCCGGCGGCCTCTTCCAGCTTTGGGAGAAGCTTTGACAAGTTTTCTTCAGCCCAATAGATGTCCATTAACTGATCGACGAAAAGCTGCTGCAGTTTCATAATTGCCACTTAAACCATAGGCGCTAAAATTCCCGTGCCAGGCCCCACGGCCTATGCTGTGGGGATCTTTTCCCATTGAATCTTCCGGGAAAAATACATGACGATGGCCAGGATAATGAATAGCCCAATGCTGCCCATCAGCAATGCATAATCCTGCGACTGGATCAGGATAAAAACGAATCCATATTGCACCGCCAGGATCAGGGCGATAAAAAGGGAGGTCCTGGGCGAACGCAGCACACTGCCCACGTACCAGGAGATGAGGCCGATGGTCGCGATCGCGGCGTTCAGACGCTGCGGGTAGTCTGCTGGTACACGTCCACCGGGACCACAAGGCTCACTCCGAATGCGGCGCCGTTAAGGTCATACGCATCCTTTTTCCATTGTTGCGGGAAATTTCGCAGGGCCAACACTTTCCATTGAGCATCGAATCCGCTGTCTTTTACGGTGCGCAAGTCCGGCAGCACGCTTCCGGTAAAGCTCGGGTCGGCCCAGCCAGAAGATGCGGATACGGTCGTTTCCCTGCCCCCGGGCACAAAATGGAGGTCCCCCGAACCCTTTATGCGAATGGTCGAAGAGAATTCCAGGTCCTGTGCAGCCGTATTGCTCTGTTCCGCCGAGATGATCCAGGCGGGTAGAGGGGCGGTCAACGGGTTCTTGAACTGATCGGTGGACACCTTCGCTGTTGCGCTCTTGACCAGGATCCAAAACTGTTCCAGAATCCGCTTTTGTTTTCCATGATTAAGTGTTTATCAGGTTAGAGCATGACTTAGCTTTTTGAGCATTTGATAGATAAAGCTCAGCAGGATGGTATAGCAGGCGATCATCCCCCAGGCCTGCAGACTTTGAAACGGATGGATGATCAGGCGGCTCATATCCAGCGTCAATTGAAAAGGATTGGTGAGGATGTCCCAGCTGTTGAGCCGCAGATAGCGCCCCGCGTATACGCCGAGCGCGTTCAATGCCATAACGGGGTAGACAAAAAACCTGCCCCACCAGGCGCCGGTCACGCCCTGTACCAGCTTCTCCATTTGCCTTACGGATAATACCCCCAGCAGCAAGCCGTTCCAGGCGAATGAAAAGATCAGCGACAGATCGAACCAGGCAGGAACGCGCGGGCTCCTGCAATCGATGAGGTGAAACAGGTCGGTGAGGATATAAAAGGAGTTGGGGATGAACAGGAGCCAAATTGCCGAAAGAATGAGAAGCCGCCAACGGGTGGGTTGTCGCAGCGTCAGCCAGGACGAAAGCAAGTAGGGAACATAGGCCAGGAAAAGGTTCCAGACCAACCAGAGAAACATCGGTTTTCCGGTGTGGATGATGCGCAGCAACAGCAGCACGCAGCTGAAACAGGTGGAAGCCATGAGCAGACGCCCTATCTCCGATCTTAAAAAGCCGAGATGCCGGGATTTGAATATTGATAAAGTGGCGTTGATCATATGATTTTCGGTATGAAGATGAACAGGGCGACGATCACCGCCGTGATGGCAGCCGTGAGTACGGCGGCCGCTGCAAGGTCTTTGATGATCCCGATCCCGGGATGTCGCTCTTTGGTGATATGGTCGGCCAGGCGCTCGATACAGGTATTGAGGATCTCCGCTACCCACACCAACCCGGTGACGATCGCCAGGATGGCGGCTTCCGTGCGTGTCACGCCCACGACCAGGGCAACGATGATCACACCGATGGTCGCCGCGAGATGAATGCGGGCATTGTGTTCGCGTATCACGAATCGCCTAAGACCCGCCAGCGCATAAGAGAAACTTTTTATGCGGCTGCGAATAGAGAATTTTTCAGGCTGCATGTTCCTTCGGTTTAATACCGCAAGTGCTGAATGAATGTATAGACCAACAGTACCAGCAGGAGCAGGACACTTTGCACGGCAATGGCGGTATTCAGCCACGAGCGGCATTTGGAATTGAATAACGCGGCGATCATCAAACAGCCCACGATCACCTGTGCCTTATGAAAGGCAAACATGTCGAAAGGCGTTTGCAAGAACGAAGGCGCGATATAATAATATGCGGCTTTTGTCCCAAAACAAAGTCTTGCGAGCAGCGTGCAGAGAAAAACCACCGCCGGCGTCATGAGGACAATGCCCAGGATGCTGGATGCCAGCGGGCGGTAAATGTTCAGTCGGGTAAGAAACTGTGAGTGGTTCATGTCGATTAGCTTTTATTCACGCCCCGGATGATGTTCTCGAGGCCTTCCAAATGATCTTTGAATGCTTTTTCACCGGCCCTGGTGATCGAATAGGTGGTATTCGTTTTCCGGCCGATAAACCCTTTGTGCACCTTGATAAAACCGTTCTCTTCGAGGTTGATGAGATGCGAGGCGAGATTGCCGTCCGTAAGCTCCAGCAATTGCTTGAGGTCGTTGAAGCTTACCTCCTCGTTCATCAGCAGGATGCTCATCACACCCATCCGGATGCGACTGTCGAATACCTTGTTCAAATTTCCGATAGGATTCTTCATTTTCTCTCGTATTTCCACCACATGATCAAGCCATAGATAATGTGCAATATGCCAAAACCGCCGGTCCAAAAATACAATCCTTCGTGCGGAAAATACATGCAAATACATCCAAGTGCTATTTCAAACAAACCCAGGTAGCGGATATCCGTGAGGGTATACTTGCTGGCATTGACGAGAGCCAGCCCGTAAAACACCAGGCAAGCCGGCGCTACATAGTTCCAGCCGCCATGCTGCAAAAGACCGATGACGAAAACACCCCCCGCAGCCAATGGGATGGCCATGTTGACGGCAAGCTTTTTCGAGGCGTGGTCCCAAATCGGCAGGTTATTTTTCCGGGCCTTGCGCAGTGTGAACAGCGTCGAAAATACCAGCGCGGCGACGAGCACGGCCATCGCGAGGCCGAACATCCGAAGCTCGAACCAACCTGCCCCATCGCCCCGAAAAGCGTCCGTGCGCAGGCCCCGGAGAGATTCGATGGGCGCGCTATGAACATAGGACCGGATCATGCCCTGCGCGATGTAAGCGCCGACCAATGCACAGATACCCGCGCTGACACCGCTGAGCCCGCTCAGGGAGATAAAACGCGAAGAACGCTCCATCATGCGCTTGATGTCCTGCAATGTTTCGAGCGACTGTTCCGTGGGGCTTGGGGTGTTACTTTGAGCTGCCATAAAAGCACTTTGAAGTACAAAGTAAGTGTGAATAGTTGATCCTTCAAAGTTTTCGGGGAAAAAAATTTTGTGCCCGCGCCGGAGGCGCGGGGGTCAGAAGACCAGCTCCATCTGAATATTGCACCGCTCATACGGCGATGGCGGGCCGGCAGCCTTGCGGAAACCGAGCTTGTGATAGAGATTGATGGCGGGTTTCAAAGCCGTATTGCTTTCCAGGTACACCCGTGGTGCACCCAGCATGCGGGCTTTTTCGACACAGGCCTTGCCGATGAGAAAGCCGATACCCAAGCCCTGCGACTTTGGCGACACAGCCATCTTGGCCAGCTCAAAACCCCCGTCATCCATACGGATCAGGGCACAAGTAGCTACGGGCTCGCCTTTATATAGAGCGATGTAAATGTATCCGCCCTGGTCGAGAATATATTCCTGGGGATGGTCCAGGGCCTTATAGTCGCTTTCCTCCATCTGGAAGGATTTCGAGATCCATTCTTCATTGAGCTGCCGAAAGGCCTCCTGATAGGCCGGTGTATACTCCACGATCTCCACGGCATCGCGCTCCCGGAGCTTCTGCTCCTCCTGCACCCGGCGCAACAGGCTTTTTTGTTCCAGTAACAGCTCCCACTCGGCAATCGCCTTCCAGAGATCATGATGCGTTTCCTTCATCGCCTTTTCGATCGCCGAAGTAACATCTTCCACCTGGGGCTGCATCTTCTCCCGCACCCGCAAGCCAAGCGGTGACAACAACACGAAATTCTTGCGGCCGTCCGTCTCCCCTTTCTTTTCGGTCACATACCCTTTCGCCGCCATCTCACGGACGATCTGACTCACACTCGGATGGGTATGACCGATCTCCCGCGCAATATCGGTGATCGACTTCTCCTCCGTTGCGCTCAGGGAATAGAAGACCGGGAACCATTTGGGCTGCAGATCAACCTGGTAGAGATCATAAATGCCCGCCGCCTGCTCCGTCATCTGCTCGCTAAGCCGCCGAAGCCGGCTGCCTAAAGCCATTTTTCCAGTCACAGAATAGAAATCCATATAAATAGCATTAACTACGTAAGTGATTACGTAAATATATACATAATAAAATATGCCGACAACTTTTTTTTCCAAATCGGGCGCAGGCAGATATCTTACAGGATCATTCAAAACCAACGATTACATGCCAGCCCAATACATTCTCGCGCTCGACCAGGGTACCACCAGTTCCAGGGCCATCCTTTTCGATCGCAACGGCAGCATCAGGCAGATGGCACAAAAGGAATTCCGCCAATATTATCCGCAGCCGGGGTGGGTGGAGCATGACCCCGAAGAGATCTGGTCTTCGCAATACGGCGTACTCGCCGAAGTGCTGGCAAAGGCTAATATCACCACCAGGGAGGTCGCCGCGATCGGCATCACCAATCAGCGGGAGACCGTGATCGTCTGGGAGCGGTCGAGCGGAAGGCCGATCCATCCGGCAATCGTCTGGCAGGACCGGCGAACGGCTTCTTTTTGCGATCAGCTCAAGAGCCAGGGTCTCGAAACCCTTATCCGGGACCGCACGGGGCTGGTCATCGACGCCTATTTCTCTGCGAGCAAGCTAAAATGGATACTGGATCAGGTCCCGGGAGCCCGGTCCCGCGCCGAAAAGGGAGAGCTGGCCTTTGGAACGGTAGATGCCTGGCTGGTATGGAAGCTTACAGGCGGAAAGCTGCATCTGACAGACAGTACCAACGCTTCCCGAACCATGCTTTACAATATCCACGAGGGGAAATGGGATGTCGAACTATTACGAATCTTCGATATCCCCGCGCCCATCTTACCGGAGGTGAGGTCGTCCAGCGAGGTCTATGGCCCCACTGGCAGCATCATGGCGCCGGGTTCTGTGGGAGTGCCTATCGCCGGGATTGCGGGGGATCAGCAGGCGGCGCTTTTCGGCCAGCTCTGCACACAGCCGGGAATGGTCAAGAATACGTATGGCACGGGTTGTTTCCTCCTGATGCACACCGGTGACAAGGCCGTGCGCTCCGACAATCAATTGATCACCACCATCGCGTGGACGCGCGAGGGGCGGACGGAGTACGCGTTGGAAGGCAGCATTTTTATTGCGGGGGCTGTGGTGCAATGGCTCAGGGATGGGCTACATTTCATCCGGGATTCGAAAGAAATAGAGTCGCTGGCGGCGGAGGTCCAAGGCACGGACGGCGTGTATCTTGTTCCCGCTTTCGCGGGATTGGGTGCGCCACACTGGAACCAATATGCCCGGGGCTCCTGCTTTGGGATGACACGTGGTACTACAAAGGCGCATATAGCGCGGGCGGCACTGGAAAGCATCGCTTATCAGACCTACGACGTGCTGAAGGCCATGGAGGCCGACAGCGGCATCGTACTCAAAGAATTGCGGGTTGACGGCGGCGCCACTGCAAATAACCTGCTGATGCAATTCCAATCCGATGTACTCGGCGTACCGGTAGTAAGACCCACGGTGACGGAGACCACGGCGCTCGGCGCAGCCTATATGGCCGGCCTCGGCGTGGGCTATTGGTCATCGATAGATGATATCCGCCGGCAATGGATGGAAGATAAACGCTTTGAACCGGCAATGGACAAAGACAATGCGCAACGGCTGTTAAAGGGATGGCAACGCGCCGTGAAGGCTGCCATCGCGTGGACCGAAGAGTAATAGTTATGAATAGAAAGGACATGATAACGGCACTCGACGCCAGGACTGGAGAGCAATGGGACATGTGTATCATCGGCGGCGGCGCCACCGGGCTCGGTGTAGCTGTGGACGCGGCTTCGCGGGGGTTCAGCACCGTCTTGCTGGAACAGTATGATTTTTCCAAGGGTACGTCATCCCGTGCAACGAAACTCGTGCATGGCGGTGTCCGTTATCTCCAGCAGGGAAATGTAAAACTGGTGACCGAAGCGTTGCATGAAAGAGGCATTCTTCGCCGGAATGCGCCACACCTCGTCAGGAACCAGAGCTTTATCGTCCCCAACTACAAATGGTGGGAAGGACCTTTTTACGGCATCGGTCTAAAGGTATATGACTGGATGGCGGGCAGCCTGGGATTGGGAAAAAGCCGGCTGCTATCGCGGGAAGAGACGCTGGAGCTGGCGCCGACCCTCGAGGCGGAAGGATTGCGTGGCGGCGTCCTCTACTACGACGGTCAATTCGACGACGCCCGTTTGGCCATCGAGCTTGCCAAAACCGCAGCGAAACAAGGTGCCGTAGTACTCAACTATTCGCGGGTGGACGGTCTGCTGAAAGAGAATGGCCGCGTCAGCGGAGTGCGTGTCACCGATACCGTGAGCGGACAGGCCTATACGATAAAAGCCAAGGCGGTGATCAACGCCACGGGCGTGTTCACCGATTCGATACTCAGGATGGATGATGCCGGCAGCGAACCTATAATCGCTCCCAGCCAGGGTGTACACCTTGTGCTCGACAAGGAATTCCTGCCGGGCGAGGCGGCGATACTCGTGCCCCACACCGACGATGGCCGCGTTCTTTTTGCCGTGCCCTGGCACGACAAGATCATCATCGGCACTACCGATACGCCGGTGGCCAGGGCGGAGATCGAGCCGCGCGCGCAGCCTGCGGAGATCGCATTCATCCTGCAACAAATTGGGCGGTATCTTGTGCGTGTGCCGCGCATGGAAGATATCCGCAGCGTGTTTGCCGGGTTACGGCCATTGGTTAAAAGCAGCGGCAAAAAAACGGCGGAGCTGGCGCGTGACCATGTGGTGATGGTCGCCGATTCCGGACTGATCACCATCACCGGTGGAAAATGGACCACGTACCGGCGTATGGCCGAAGACACCGTCAATACCGCGATCACCCGCGGCGGTCTGCCGGAAAAGCCCTGCGTTACTGCCACGCTGCCGATCCATGGCGCCGCAGAGATCGATCCCGCCGACCCGTTGCATTTTCATGGGACGGATGCCGCGAAGATCCGTACACTCGTGGCGGAACAGCCGCGATTGGGCGGGAAGCTACATCCCCGGCTGCCCTATATCCTTGCCGAGATCGTGTGGGCGGCAAGGGAAGAGCTTTGCGTCACCGTGGAAGATGCGCTCAGCCGAAGGACCCGCAGTTTATTGCTGGATGCGCAGGCAGCCGTCGACTGCGCGACGATCGTCGCAGAACTGCTCGCCGTCGAAATGGGACACGACCGCCTTTGGCAGGAGGCGCAGGTAGCGGCATTCAGGGAGGTGGCAGCAGGTTATTTACCGGAACACACTTAATTTACCCGAACACTCTTAAAGCATATAAACCATGACACCTTTTTTTGGCGAATTTGTAGGAACAGGGCTGATCATCGTCCTGGGACAGGGGGTAGTGAGCAATGTGGTCTTACAACGATCGAAGGGTTACAACAGCGGCTGGATCGTCATCAGCTTTGGCTGGGCAATGGGCGTATTTGTAGGTGTGTATTGCTCGGCTGCCGCCAGCAAGGCTCATCTGAATCCCGCCGTTACCCTGGCCTTTGCCGTTTTGGGGAAGATATCCTGGAGTCTCGTGCCGACGTACATTGCGGCTCAGCTGCTCGGGGCGATGGCGGGTTCCGTGGTGGCCTGGCTGTGCTTCCGGCCGCATTTTGCCGAGACACCCGATGCAAATGCAAAGCTGGCCGTATTCTGCACGATGCCTGCCATCCGCAGCTATGGCGACAACCTGGTCACCGAGACCATTGCGACCTTTGTGCTCATTCTGGGGGTGCTCTTTATCGCCGCTCCTTCGAGCAGCCTTGGAGCATTGGATGCCCTGCCCGTTAGCCTGCTGGTATTGGGTATCGGTTTAGGCCCGGGCGGCCCCACCGGCTATGCGATCAACCCGGCCCGGGACCTTGGCCCGCGGATCATGCATGCTATTTTGCCCGTACCAGGGAAACGAAACAGCGACTGGGGCTATGCGTGGATACCGGTAGTCGGCCCTTTACTGGGCAGCCTGCTGGCGGTATTGGCTTATAAGGTCTTGCAATAAAAATCCCTGCCGGAAGACAGGGATCTCACTAATCAAATTCCTAGCCAAATTATTCTTCTCATTCGTAGATAGGTACGAATAAAAAGTCCGTTCGGTTTTCCATAGAGCTAATTTTTCCTGCCGCCCGGGCGGGTTGCCGCATGATGCCTTTCCAGGATCAGCGAACCCGCTTCCAGAAGACGTTCCAGATTCTTACAATTCATTATCAAGCTCGCCCTTTCTGCGGCCTCGCTGAATTCCGTATTATCCGTTGTGAGACAGGTCTGCAGCATGGTCCACAGGATATACCGGCATTCATGCAAATGATAATCGCTGAAAAACTGCTCGAACACCTCCATGGGCTCCTGTATCTCATCCTCTCCCAGCAGAAGGATACGATCGAACAGCTCTTTCCGTTCCAGAAACAGTGACATACGCTATGTTTTAAAGATTAAGATTGGGCCGCGGCGCCATCATCGTTGTGAACGTAAAATGTTAGCGGACGCTGCACTTATCCGCGGGAGTGAGAAGTGTAAAATTAAAGTAAATCTAAAGATCAACGAAATCAATTACAGTGCTGATAAAATTACCGAGCAGGCCTCTTCGATGAGCTCAGGCGTGATGGAAAGCGGCGGTGCGATCCGCAAGCACTGCGGTGCGAACAGGTACCAGTCCGTGAGCACCCCGCGCGCTATACAGGTGTCGATAATGCGTTTGTTCGTCTCGAAACTATCGAATTCCACGGCGATCAATAACCCACAGCTGCGTACGGCCCTGATGGCCGGATGAACAAGCAACCGGCGGAATAACGCCTCCTTTTCCGTTACCTGTGCGATCCAGCCGGAGTCCAGCAACACCTGCATGGCCGCGAGACCAGCCGCGCAACACAAGGGATGGCCGCCGAATGTCGTGATATGCCCCAATACCGGATCACCCGTGAGCAGCCACATGCGTTCACGGCCGGCAATAAAGGCGCCCATGGGCAACCCGCCGCCAAGGGCTTTCCCCAATAACAGGATATCGGGAACGACGCCATAACGTTCGAATCCCCACAGCGTGCCGGTGCGGCCGAAACCGGCCTGGATCTCGTCGAATACCAGCAAGGTACCGGTAGCATCGCAGCGCTGTCGGAGCCGCCGGAGCCAGGTCGCATCGGGCAAATATACCCCTCTCTCCGCCTGGACCGTCTCGACGATAACGCAGGCAGTTTGCGTCGTAATGGCGTCAAGGGCAGCCACACTGTTGTAGTCGACGTGACGAATACCGGGCAGAAGGGGCCGAAAGGCGTTCCGCCAGTATTCATCGCCCATGATGCTGAGCGCCCCCTGGGTCGAGCCATGGTAAGATTGCCGGCAGGCTACGATCTCCGGCCTTCCGGTGACCCGTTTGGCCAGCTTCATGGCCCCTTCCGTGGCCTCCGCGCCGCTATTGGTAAAATACACGGAATCCAGCGAAGGAGGCAGGTGCGATGCCAGCAGGCTTGCATACTCCACCTGTGGGGATTGGATCAGCTCGCCGTATACCAGCAGGTGAAGATAGCGGTCGGCCTGCTCCTTGATCGCGGCCACCACCCGGGGATGGCGATGACCGGTGTTGCAAACGCTGATGCCCCCGATGAGATCGAGCCAGGACGTCCCGTCCGGGCCATACAGATAATGCCCTTCCGCTCTTACAATCTCCAGGCCCAGGGGATTGGGCGAGGTCTGAGCAACATGGCGAAGAAATAATCTATTTGTTTCCGGGTGTGGCGTCATCGAAGGCAAAGTTCGTAAATTTGAAGGAAGCAAACATTTACTTATGGCTACGATACTTCCGGTTGAAGGCAAATCTCCCCGCTTTGGAAATAACTGTTTCATCGCCCCTAACGCCACGATCGTCGGAGACGTAGAGATGGGTGACGATTGCAGCATCTGGTTTAACGCCGTAATAAGAGGCGACGTGAACAGCATCCATATCGGTAACAGAGTGAATATCCAGGACGGCGTGATCCTGCACGGCACCTACAAAAAGACCAGCGTACACATCGGCAACGACTGTTCGATAGGCCACAATGCCATCGTACATGGATGTACCCTCAACGACAAGGTCCTTGTCGGGATGGGCGCTATCATCATGGATAATGCGGAGATCGGCAAGAATTCGATAATCGCCGCCGGCGCGGTGGTCCTGGAAGGCACCAAGGTCGAATCCGGAACGATTTACGGCGGCTGCCCGGCCCGGAAGATCAAAGACATCCCGGCGGACCTTATCTCGGGGCAGATCGAACGGATCGCCAAGCATTACCTGGTCTATTCCGGCTGGTTTAACGAGGTAAACGCAGCCAAAGAGCTCTAGCTACCCATTTACCCTGATCTGCGCCCCTGAAGCCCGGCCCCCGGGGTTAATAAAAGGTTTCTGTATTGCAAATACAGGATAATATTTGTAGGTTTAAGTTCGTTTATCAGACATATATCCCATGATCCGACCTAAAACCATACTTCTTCTCTTCCTTCTTTCTACCCTGCTCACCGGTATATCTTCGTGCGGATGGATGCATAGCCTTTTTGGACCGAAATACGGCTGCCCGAGCGATGGCAGGAACGTAGGAGCTGAGCGTATATTAAGCGGAGAGAAAGTGCCGACTGCACCAAAGTTCAAGTCCTGACAGCCGACCCCTACAGAATCAATACCCTTATATAAATTAAAAATCCCTACCACTATGAGCCCTCTTACCTTACGCACCGATTTTGGCTGTACGGAAGCCGTGATTGACGACGACTGCGGTCTGAAGCGTTTCTACGAAGTCGCCAATATTCTCTCTGACGATCTGGACATCAAATTCACACAGAAAACGGATGACTTCGATTCGCTGATGTGGGACTTCCTCTACAAAGGACATATCCTGACACTTCATTACAATATTTATACCGGGATCTCCATCTACCCACGCAAATTCCGGGAAGCTCCCCGGAAGGACAACGACGCCGTGGTCGAGGTGGCGAAATTCCTGGAAAGCAAACTATTAATTAATACGGCCCGCAGGTACATGTCGTAGCAACCAGCACTTTGCAGCACGAGGGCTGTACGCTAACGATTGTTTGCAGAATGTTGAGGGGAACCCATGATCCGGTTCCCCTTTTTGTTTATATTGCAATCAATGCTTTCCCTCAAACAGAACCCATTCTATACCAAACTAGCGATGGTGCTGATCAGCCTGATCGCCCTGTGCTATATTGCCGTGTTAGGGAAATCCGTATTGGTGCCCCTGGTCTTTGCGCTGCTTTTTTCCGTGATGCTCCTGCCACTGGCCAATTTCTTCGAACGGGCCTGCCGTCTCCCGAGAAGCCTGGCGGCGCTTGTATCCGTCTTGCTGCTCGTAGGTTCGCTGGCGGCGCTGCTCTACATCGTGGGTTCGCAGATCAGCAATCTGGCCGATGACTGGCCTCAATTCAAACAGCAGGTGATGTCTTCCGTGACCAGCCTGCAGCAGTGGATCTCGGCGAAATTCCATATCCGCATCCACCAGCAGATGACCTACGTCAACAGTGCCACCTCCAAGTTGCTGGAGACCGGGGGATCGGTACTCGGCGATGTCGCGATGTCCATCTCCTCTTTGCTGCTGACGCTCGTATTTATCCTCATCGATACCTT
>DASYZH010000395.1:0-4779 GCA_035946435.1 Puia sp.
AAGGGCCGGCTCATAGGAGCCGGCCCATTTAGCTATACGAGCCGCAAGTTAATTGAACCCAATCCGGTCCCGTTCTTCCCAGCTCTTTTGTTCGTCCATTTCCGTCAAAAGCGCCTCAATGGCCACGTAGATCTTGCCCAGCTGCTCGCCGTGATTGCCAACGTTTCGCCTGATCTCCTGGATCTCGTCGGCTAACTCCTTGTAATGCAGGGCGAATTGCCTTAAAGCGATAAAGACCCGCACAATCGCAATATTCATCTCGATAGCCCTTCCGCTTTTCAAGATGCTGGCTAGCATTGTAACTCCATGTTCGGTGAAAGCATAGGGATTATATTTGCTATGGGTGCCGTGCCCGCCCAATCTTAAGGTCACAATTTGTGACCTTAAGTTGTTATACTCCTCCCGGGTCAATTGGAACATGAAATCTTCCGGGAATCTGGAAATATTTCTTTTCAAAGCCTGATTCAGGACTTTTGTCGGCACCTCGTATAGTTCTGCAAGATCATAGTCCAACATGACCTTATGCCCGCGTATCTCATATATTTTCTGCTGAATTATTGCCTGGTTCATAAAATCGGTTTTAGTGTACAAATTTCGAGCTGGAGCCAGTACCGAAAAAATGAATCTTGAGGTCGCAATTTGTGACCCCCCAAAAAAAGAGACCGGCATCCGCCGGTCTCTTTACAAAAATGTCCAGGTTTACAGGTAATCAACTTGCCTTCACTAGCGATATTGGATTCAACATTTTCCCTGACATGGTTTCCGAAGGTCTGGACAGTTCGTGCGCCTACGATCCGTTCTTAGCTAACCTGTGATTCTTTTATTAATCTCTTGGTGTGTGTACTGTACACCATACTATTCACATCACATGCCAATTTGCCAGCGGCTGTCAATCAATCATTTGCTAAAATGCCCATGCAGGAAAACGATCCGCCGGCGGGAATAACTTCCAAAAACGGGAGATCCGGCGTGAAAAAGGCCCCGCAAACGGCCGGCGGAAGACCCGGCACTAGGCCAGCATAGGATGCCGTTTGAATTCTTTGGAGCGATCGAACAGGTAGCGGTAAGTGGTGAGTTTCCGACTGATATAGCTATCGCCGAGGGACTTGGCGACATTCACCATTTTGGGGTTGAAGTCCCCGATCCACTGCATCTCGTACTGGAGATAGAATCCAGCCGGCTGAACCACGTCCGCCATCTCGCCAATGATATAAGCGTCGACCCCTTTCGCCTGGAATTCGGGAACGACGGCGAATACGATCCCCGTAAAATGCCGGCAGGCGCCGCGCATCTTCAGCCACACGAACTGGAGCTTTTGCAACAGTCCGAACTTGCCGTTAAAATGCTTGAAGTACTGGTTCAATTCGGGCAGGTTAAGGAACATCGCGATCGGCTTTTTGTCATGGTAGGCAAACCAGGCAATGTTTTCATCCAGCAGCGGTTTCATTTTCCTGAATAGCTGCATAACCTGTTCCTTCCGCATCTGTTTCATTCCGCCGTGCCCGGCAAAGGCGCCGTTATAGACCGCCAGGAAATCGTCGGCATATTTCTCCAGGTTGTTCTTTTTGAGCGTATCGGAACTGTACCGGGGATCGGCGGCAACGGCTGCATGTCGCTGCAAAACCTTGTCACTCAGCCGTTTTTTAGGATCCAGGCCAAAGCAGAGCTGGTGAAAAAAGGGCTTAAAGCCATAATTTTCCAGCAAGTCCTTATAATAAGGCGGGTTGAAGTTCATGCAGTAGAGCGGCTCGTGAAAGCCTTCGACCACCAATCCCCACCAATTGTCCCGCTCCCCGAAATTGATCGGCCCATCCATGGCCTCCATCCCGCGCTGGCCCAGCCAATGCCGGGCGACGTCGAACAGCATGTCCGCAGCTTCCTGGTTGTTGATGCAATCGAAAAACCCGCAACCGCCTACGGGCACATCGTCACCCTTGTTTTTGTACCGTTTGTTTACAAAAGCGGCTATCCGGCCGATGAGTTTGCCATCGTCGTCCTTGAGGACCCAACGGGTCACTTCGCCGAAGCGGAACGCCTTATTATAATTGGCGTCAAATACCTGGTTGATTTCCTTGTCGATAGGCCGGATATAGGCCGGATTCGACCGGTTGAGCTCTACATTCGCCTGGATGAATTCCTGTGCTAAAGCGGGTGTGGTTACTTCGGTCAGTTGCATATAGCCAAATGATAAAAAACAAAAATATAGTATTTTTAACTTTCCCCATGAGACCTTACCTTTGCAGCCAAATTTAAAACCTAGTTATTTTTATATGGCAACTACTGGTAAGATCAAACAAATCATCGGCGCCGTTATCGATGTGCAGTTTGAAGGCAAACTCCCCGAGATTTACAACGCGCTGGAGCTGAAAAAGTCCAATGGCGAGACCCTGGTTTTGGAAGTTCAGCAGCACCTTGGTGAGGATAGCGTTCGTTGTATTGCAATGGACGGTACCGAAGGGCTGGTTCGCGGCCTGGCCGTTACCGACACCGGCAATGCCATCGAAATGCCTACCGGTGAAGCCATCAAGGGTCGTTTGTTCAACGTGACCGGAGATCCCATCGATGGATTGCCAGCCGTTTCCAAGGCCAACGGCCGTCCGATACATTCCAAACCCCCGGCTTTCGAAAACCTCAGCACCAGCTCCGAAATATTGTTCACCGGGATCAAGGTCATCGACCTCATCGAACCCTATGCAAAGGGCGGTAAGATCGGTCTGTTCGGTGGCGCGGGTGTGGGCAAAACGGTACTTATCCAGGAGTTGATCAATAACATCGCTAAAGCTTATTCCGGGTTGTCCGTATTCGCCGGTGTCGGTGAGCGTACCCGTGAAGGGAACGACCTCATGCGCGAAATGATCGAAGCCGGTATCATGAAATACGGCGACGATTTCAAGCACAGCATGGAACACGGCGGTTGGGACCTCAGCAAAGTGAACATGCACGAGTTGGCCGAGTCGAAGGCTACCTTCGTCTTCGGTCAGATGAACGAACCCCCCGGCGCCCGTGCCCGTGTGGCCCTCAGCGGTCTGACCATCGCCGAATACTATCGCGATGGCGATGGTAAGGGACAAGGACGTGATATCCTCTTCTTCGTAGACAATATCTTCCGTTTCACCCAGGCCGGCTCCGAAGTATCCGCGCTGCTGGGTCGTATGCCCTCCGCCGTAGGATACCAGCCGACGCTGGCTACGGAAATGGGTCTCATGCAGGACCGTATCACCTCGACCAAGAACGGGTCCATTACCTCCGTTCAGGCCGTCTACGTCCCCGCGGATGACTTGACCGACCCGGCTCCCGCACCGACCTTCGCCCACCTGGATGCCACTACCGTATTGAGCCGGAAGATCGCCGACCTTGGTATCTACCCGGCCGTGGATCCCCTGGACTCCACCAGCCGTATCCTCACGCCGAAGATCGTGGGCGACGCACACTACAACACCGCCAACCGCGTGAAGCTGATCCTGCAACGTTATAAGGAACTGCAGGATATCATCGCCATCCTCGGTTTGGACGAGCTCAGCGACGAAGATAAAATGACGGTTGCCCGCGCCCGTAAAGTACAGCGCTTCCTGTCCCAGCCCTTCCACGTGGCCGAACAGTTCACCGGCCTCAAGGGAGTACTGGTTCCCATCGACGAGACGATCCGTGGTTTCAACATGATCATGGATGGCGAAGTGGATGAATATCCCGAAGCAGCCTTCAACCTCGTAGGGAACATCGACGACGCTATCGAAAAAGGTAAGAAGCTGCAGGCACAGGCCCGCGGTTAATGTTAACCTGCGGACAATATCAAGCGGACAACATCAATCAGTATGAACTTAGAAATATTAACGCCCGAAAAGAAATTGTTCAGCGCCGACGTGTACGGCGTGCAACTGCCCGGCGTGGACGGCCTCTTCGAAGTGCTGGACAAACACGCACCGCTGGTTAGCGCGCTGAAAGCAGGCCGCGTCAAGGTCTTAAAGGACAAGAATAATCACCTCGCATTTTTTACGATCCAAAGTGGCTTCGTTGAAGTCATTCACAATACCGTGACCGTATTGGTTGAAGGCGCAGTACCCGATGAAGGGAAATCGTAGAAGATCCCAGTAGGTCCAACCTTACGGAGACAAATGTTAGTTTAAACCCCGGCTTCTGCCGGGGTTTTGACATATAAGAAAGTCGGCCGCGACCGGCAGGCGCCGGCTGCGGGGTCAGTTCAATTGCGGATCGATGGGGAAATTGACCATCATCTCGTACTCCCCGCCCATTTGACGGAGTGCGTCCTTCCAGATCTCGGAAGGAGATTTATGAAAGACCAGCCGGCGATTGGCCTGAACCGTCAACCAGGATTTTTCCTTGAGCTCGTCCGCCAGCTGGCCGCTACCCCAGCCGGAATAGCCGATATAGAATCTGATCTTGTTCATATCGACCTCGCCCGAACGGATGAGCTCGATGGCCGTCTCGAAATTGCCGCCCCAGAAAACGCCGTCGATGATCTCATAGCCGCCGTGGATCTTGTCGGGATACTGATGCAGGAAATGGATCGTATCCATCTGAACGGGACCACCCAGATATACGGGGATCTTCTTCAGATCGTCCAACCCGCTTACCAGTTCATCGAGCGTATATTCGTAATTTTTGTTGAGGACGAATCCAAAGCTGCCTTCGTCCTGGTGTTCACAGAGGAACACCACCGTGCGCATGAAATTGGGATCTTTTAAAAAGGGATCTGCGATCAATAATATACCAGGTGCCGGGCTCTCCATATTCTCTAAATTAAGAAATTTTGGGATATTC
>DASYZH010000396.1:0-16705 GCA_035946435.1 Puia sp.
TTAGCCACAGCAGCATAACGGCGGTTTGAAAGCTGCTCCTGAAAGCCGCTTCCGGGAGGCCCACTCCCATCGTTTGTAAAGCATCACAGATAATCAAAGAACTAAATAAATCTTCAGCTTACCTTATGTTCATGCCGCTCAATAGCCCGGGTTTTGTTTAAGATTGGGGTTGGCGGAAAGGTCGGTTGTGGGTATCGGGAAGAGATTGTAGTTGTCACTAACCGCGGTACCGCCGACTACCCCACCCTTCCAGGCCCAGAGATAGGCGTTGGTAGTAAACTCGCCGAAGCGGATGAGATCGGTACGGCGGCAACATTCGTAATACATCTCGCGGGCGCGTTCGTCCAGGATAAACGGCAGGGTGAGCTGGCTTGCATTGATGGTATATGTTCCGCTATCGCCATAGGCGCGACCGCGCAGGGCATTGATATAGTTAAGTGCCGTCGTGGGATCGCCGCCCGAACCGCCACGGAGCACCGCTTCTGCATAGGTCAAATAGACCTCGCCAAAGCGGAAGAGCGGGAAGCAAATGCTGGAGTAGTTGCCGGCGGCATCCTGATCGGGGTCTTTGGCTCCGGCGCTGGTGACATCGCGGTATTTGAACGTAGACAAGCCGGCCGTGGAGGTGTACATGCTGGTCATATTGAGCGTTTGACCGTTGGTCCAGAACTGTGCACGATGATCGGTGGCGCCGCTATAGTCGGGAAACTTAGCAATAAAGTCCTGGGTGAAGCGCAACCCGCTCCAGCTGCCGTTACAACCCGAGACCGAATCGGGAATACCCGCGGGGCCGTGCATCAAATACGTAGTACCGCCATAGTTTTGGATAAAGGTGCCGTTGTAGACGATATCGAAGATGTTCTCATCGGTATTGTTCTTATTGTCGGCCAGCATCAGCTTGGTATAGTCCTTATGCAAGGAATAGCCCGCACCGATGAGCTTGTTGCAATAGGTGATCGCATCGGTATAGCGCTGAGTCCCGGTGTACACCTGGGCGTTGAGATAGAGGCGTGCCAATAGCGCCCATGCGGCGCCCTGGTCGGCACGGCCGAACTGGTTTTGATGAGGGGCAATGAGTCCACTATCGGCGGCGCCTATGAGTTCCGATTCGACGTACTTGAAGAGATCGCTGCGGCTGATCTGTTTGGGAACGAAGTTCCCGATGGGATCGTTCTCCGTGGCGAAGGGCGGGTTGCCGAAGAGATCCATGAGCACCCAATATTGATAGGCCCGGAGGAAACGGGCTTCGGCACGGTAGGCGCGGATAGTGTCGACGGTGGCGCTGGTAAATCCTTTGCCTGCCAGTGCTGCGTCGGTGGAGTGAGCGATGAAATCGTTGCAGAGCGTGATCTGGAAGCAGCTGCGGTAGTAGAGCCCATCGATGATGGCATTGTTGGAAGACCAGCTCATCTCATGGAGCCCCTGGATACCGGCGTCGTTCTCCCAGCTCCAGGCCGCTTCGTCGGTGGTGAGCTCCTGCAGGTTAAAATAAAGCCGGAGGAAATCGGAGTTCCCTTCGTCGTTGATGATCTGGGTCGGGAGATCGGGGCTACCCGTGCCCCCGACATTCCCTGTATTGGCGAAGGCCGCATAGACCTTGGCCATGGCCTGGGTGTAACCCAGCGATGTACTGTAGACATCCGCAGCCGTGATTTGATTCGAAGGCTGGCGATTGAGATCTTTTGAGCAGGCAGCCATCAGCATGCTAAGGGTGGCGATGGCGGTGAATATTTTGTTGTTCATACTTGTCTTTTTTGAGGGTCGGTGCGTTTAGAAATCCAGGTTGAGGCCGAGGTTATAGACCCGTGGTCTGGGATAAAGGTTGTTGTCGATGCCCGGGGTACCAAGTCCCAGATCTGTGTTGGCACCGATCTCCGGATCGAGACCCTTGTATTTCGTGATCACGAATACGTTCTGTATGCCGGCGCTAACCCGAAGGTTGGTACGGGTATGCGAGAGCGCGCCGAAGTTGTAGCCGATATTGATATTGTCCATGCGCAGGAAGGAAGCGTTCGAGAGATAATAATCGCTGAGCAGCTCGTTGGCATTGCCCCCTTTGAAATGGGTGGTCAGGTAATTGGCGGAGGCATTGTAGAGTGTGGGATTGCCGAGGATCTGGTTGAGGTTGCCCGTTTGGCTCCAGATATTGTTATAATCGTACATGCCCAGGCTTGCGCGTAAGACGAAGCCGGCATTGAACCGCCGCCAGGTAACATTTGTCGTAAAGCCCATGAAGGTCTGGGGGTCGGCGGGTTTGGTTTTATAGAGATCGTTTTGGTTGATAATGCCATCGTTGTTCTTGTCGACGAAGACCCCTTCGATGGGCTGGCCGCTGGTATTGTAAGCCTGCCTGTAGAGATAGAAGGTATTTTTCGGGCCGCCTACGGCGCTGATCTCGGCGAATCCCCCGCCAATGCCGCCGGCGATGGCTCCGCCTGGCAGACCAGGATAGGCGGTGTCGTTAGGAATGACGGTGAGGTTGGTGATCTTGTTCTTGTTGTAAGAGATGTTGAAGCCCACATCCCAGGTAAGGTCTTTGGACCGGATGGGTTGAAAGCCAATACTGAATTCCAGGCCCTTGTTTGTCATAGAGCCTACATTGGCCACGATATAGGCGGAGTAATTGCTGAGGGCGGGTTGGGGAATGAGGTTGAGCAATTTGGTGGTATTCTTATAATATACGTCGATGCTACCATAGATGCGGTTGTCGAGAAAGCCGTAGTCGAGACCGATATTGGAGGTTGCGGTCTGTTCCCACCGAAGGGCCGGATTGAAGCCAGCGGGGCGATATCCCTGGTAATAATTGCCGCCGAATTCGTAGGCGGCGTTGGAATCGCTGAGGCTATAGTAGGCGAGATAGTTGTAGTTGCCGATGCCATCCTGCTGTCCCGTGATACCGTAACCGAGCCGGAGCTTCAATTGGGAGACTGCATCTACGTTACTCAGGAACGGCTCCGCCTTGATCTTCCAGCCCAAGGCTACGGAAGGGAATAAGCCCCAGCGGTACTGGGGTGCGAAACGGGAGGAGCCATCATCCCGAAGGGTGGCCGTCAGCAGGTATTTATCGTCGTAGCTATAGTTGGCCCGACCGAACCAGGAGATCAGGGTATGTTCCTGTTTGGCGCTTGGAGTGGCAGGCGCGGTGTTCACCATCATTACCCCATTAGCATAATAGCTTGCATAATTATAAAGGGTTGTCAGATAGTTATTGAACGAGTAGCCCCCCAGGATATCGAAATGGCTTTTGGCCGAAGGGAAATCTTTTCCATAGCTAAGGTAGGCCTCGAAAAGCGTGTTAGTGTTCGTAAGCTTATAAGGGTTGTTCTCTCCGTTGCCGGGGGCGTTTGCCACATAGGTCTCCGCGGCGCTGTCGGTGGTGCGGGTATGTCCCTTGCCATCAGACACATCGTAGCCTGCGTTGATATTCGCGTGCAGATCGGGTAAGAAATGGAACTTGTAATCCAGCTGGATACTGCCGATGCTGCGTTCCGGCGTCGCTGTATTATAATGTTCCTCCAGCAGACCCAGCGGGTTACGGTTAACGAGGCTCTTGAGGCCGGTGGCAGTTGACTGGTCGAGCCATTCGAAATAGCCGCCGAAACGGGTGCTCTTGGAATACACCGGTTGCGTCGGGTCAAAGGTGGTGGCCCCGCCAATGGCGGCGTTGTTGCCGAAACGGGTAGATTCCATAGCGCCCAGCAGGTGGAGATTCACTTTGAGGTGGTTGTCGAAGAGAACGGGGCTCAGGGAGAGGGCGACGGACGTTTTTTTCAGGTAATCCGTCTTGAGGATGCCATTCTGGTCCTGGTATCCCACCGTTACGCGGTAGGGCAATTTTTTTATCCCGCCGCTGATGCTGAGGTTGTCATTCGACCCGAATGCGTTCTGGAAGATCTGATCCTGCCAGTTCGTATTGGCGGAGCGCATTAGGGCGATCTGTGCGGGAGTGCCGTTTTGGTTCACTGCGGATCGGAACTGGGCCGCGGAAAGGACGGGCACCTGTTTGATGAGGGTACCCACCGAATTGGCGCTGGACAGGTTGAACTTCACCGGCCCGGTGCTCCCTTTTTTTGTGGTAATGATAATTACGCCGCCGGCGGCGCGGGAACCGTAGATGGCTGTCGCGGAGGCATCTTTGAGGACGGTGAACGATTCGATATCATTAGGGTTGATGAAACTCAGGGGACTGCCGGCGCCGGGGATGACGCTGTTCTGTCCCTGCAATTGGTCGTTATTAAGCGGCACCCCGTCGATTACGAAGAGCGGATTGTTGCTGGCGCTGAGGGACGAGCCGCCGCGGATGCGGATGGTGCTGCCGGAACCCGGTGACCCGCTATTAGATATGATGGACACGCCCGGCACCTTACCGGCGATCATCTGTTCGGGGGTGGTGATGGTGCCTTTTTGAAAGTCCTTTTCGTCGATCACGGTTACCGCGCCGGTGAGGTCCTTCTTTTTGGCGGTACCATAGCCGATGACTACGATCTCGTTGAGGTTGGTCGAGCCGGCGGCCAGAGCGATACGGATAGGACCGTCAGCTATGGCATGCTCCTGCGAGGCATAACCAATGATCGAGAAGGTCAGGGTTTTGACGTTTGAGTTCACCAAAAGGGAGAAAGTGCCATCATTGGAAGTGACCGTACCTCTTTTCAGGTCGCCTTTTGGCTGGACTGAAACTCCGGCCAGCGGTGAACCATCTTTAGCGTCGGTGACCCGCCCCGTGATGGTCCTTTCCTGAGCGGACAGGGCGGAGCCAATGCATAGGAGGAAAATAAGGATATGCATCCTTACAAGCAATCGTTTTGTCATAAATCGTGAGTTTTGATCGGTATGGCAAGTTAGGCGGGGGGTAGCCGAGGCCTTTGTTCTATCGGTCAATTCTATTGTTCAAATCGACCGTTTTAGATTTTAGGGCATTATTTACCGGCGAAAGCTGGGGTGAGGTCATTAAATTTGAATAAAGATTGTTTGCTATGTGGAAATGGGCTGTCATATATATTATGGCGTGTTTTTTCTCCGCCGGCTCCGCGGTATTTGCGCAGGAACCCCGGCTGCGGTTTACGCATCTTTCGGGGGAACAGGGTTTGTCGAACAGCACCGTCGAATCCATTTGCCAGGACAACCGGGGGTTTATGTGGATCGGCACCCGCGATGGGCTTAACCGCTACGACGGTCATACCATCGTCGTATTTCGGAATGACCCATCGGACAGCACTTCTTTAACCGACAGCTATGTCCGGTGTATCTATGAGGACCGGAATCGGGAGCTTTGGGTGGGCACGGTGAACGGACTGAATCTCTTCGACCCGGCACATGGGACCTTTAGGCGGTGGAAACACCGCGAAGGGGCTAGCTCGACGCTTAGCCATAATGTCATCACCGCGATACTGGAAGATCATCAAGGGCGGTTCTGGGTCGCCACCTATGGCGGTGGGCTCAACCTGCTCGACCGGACGACGGGCCGGTGCCGTTCCTTTCGCATGGGCGGCGGGCCGGGCAGTCTGCGGGATGACCGCATCCTTTGTCTACTCGAAGACAAGAGCGGGGTGATCTGGGTGGGCACACAAAGTGGGCTGGACCAGTTCGATGCTTCGACGGGCCAATTCACGGCCATGGAGAACCCGGCGGTCACCAATGCCAGCGGGAATGCCATCATCGCCATGCAGGCGGACCGGCAGGGTGATCTTTGGCTGGGGACAGAAGACGACGGGCTTTATCTTTTCGATCCCCTTCGACGATCTTTTACCCGCTATGGGCATTCCGATAAAGATGCCTCGAGTCTCGGCAACAATATGATCAAGTGCATGCTGATGGACCACAAGGGGCAGCTCTGGGCCGGAAGCATCAATGGCGGGTTGAACCTGCTGCACCAGCCGGTGGGCAATTTTTATCATTATGCGTATGAGCCGGGGAACGGGAGCAGCCTGTCGCAGCGGACCATCAGCGCTTTATTCGAGGACAGGCAGGGTAATCTATGGGTGGGTACGCATCGTGGCGGCATCAATATCTACTCTCCGGGTATAGAGAAATTCGATCTGTACCGGCAGGAGCCTTCCCCCGCCAGCCTGAGCTACAACGATGTCAAAACCTTCTGCGAAGACAAAAGCGGAAATATCTGGGTGGGCACCGATGGCGGCGGTCTCGACCTGTTCCTGCGGGATCAGCACAGTTTCCGGAATTATCGCAACGACCCCTTCAACGACCGGAGCCTGGGTTCCAATGCCGTGCTCGACGTGATGCGGGACAGGCAGGGCCGGTTGTGGGTCTCGACATGGGGGGGTGGACTGAATCTTTTCGATGCCTCGCGCGGTAGCTTTACCCGGTATGTCAATGATCCGCATGATCCGCATTCCATCTCTTCGAACTTCGTCCAAAAGACCATCGAAGACTATGCAGGCAATCTTTGGGTCGCGACCTATTATGGCGGGTTGGACCTTTTCGATCCGGCGCATGGAACGTTCCGGCGGGTGATCGACGATCCCAGCGGCACGACGAGTCTTTCCGGAAAGGACATCGTATCGCTGCTGGAAGACAAAGAAGGGCGCATCTGGATCGGAACCGATGACGGCGGATTGAACTGCTGGCATCCGGATACCCGTCACTTCACCCATTACTTTTCTTCCGCCGAGCGGCTACCCGATCTACGTGTGTTGTTTACCGATAGCAAGGGACGGCTTTGGGTAGGACAAAAAGGACTTTATCTCCTCGACGCGGAGCGGGACAGCTTCCGGCTGTTCACCGCCAAGGCAGGTCTCGCCAACGAATTCATCAAAGGCATTACCGAAGACGGGCAGGGTAATCTTTGGATATCTACATCGAATGGGCTGACCTCGCTGAATCCCGACACCTATATCTTCAAGAAATACAACACCGGTGACGGTCTGCAGGACCTGGAATTCGAAGCCAATGCCTTTCTCAAGACCAAGGATGGGGAGATGTACTTTGGGGGTATCAACGGCTTCAACTGTTTCTATCCGGGTGCGATCCGGGCGAATGGTTTTGTCCCACCCGTTTATATTACCGGGTTCCAGCTTTCAAACCGGGTAATGGGGCCGGGTCAGCCGGGGTCGCCGTTGGTTTCCGATATCAGCATGACCCGCAGCATCCGGCTATCGTACCGGCAATCGACGTTTTCGTTGAGCTTTTCCGCGCTGAACTTCGTAACGCCGGAGAATAATCAATACGCCTACAAGCTGGAGGGCCTGGATACCGACTGGAACTATGTAGGCAAGGAGAACAAGGTCACCTATACCAATTTGAGTCCCGGCGATTATGTCTTCCGGGTCAAGGCTTCGAATAACGACGGGGTGTGGAACGATGAGGGGACTTCCATCCGGATCGTGATCACACCCCCTTTTTGGAAAACGGGGTGGTTCATCTCGCTGCTTGTGTTGCTGGGCCTGGTAGCGCTTTACGCGATATACCGGTTCCGGACGGCACTGAAGCTGCGCGAGATGGAGGCACGAAAGCGCGAAGAGATCCGGCAGGTGCAGCTGCAATTCTTTACGAATGTGAGCCATGAATTCCGGACGCCGCTGTCGCTGATCCTGGGGCCGCTGGAGCGGATGATGAAAGACCCCGGTGCACCGGTGGGCCGCTATCTGGCGTCGATGCACCGGAATGCGCAGCGGTTGCTGAGTCTCATCAACGAGCTCATGGACTTTGGCAAGCTGGAGAGCGGATCGCTGAAGCTCAGCGTGCAGCCCGGCAACCTGCCCGCCTTTATGGAGGAGCTGGCAGAGGAGTTCAGGGATTGGGCGATACAAAAGGAGGTCGATTTCTCGCTCGCGACCGGCGAGCCGCAAAGCGCCTGGTTCGACCGGCAGGTGCTCGAGAAGATCGTGCTGAACCTGCTGCATAACGCTTTTAAATATACGAAGGCGGGAGGACAGATCACGCTGGAAGTGCTGCCCACGCTGGAACAATTTACCCCTTCGTTTGCCAACGAGCTGGTGTTGAAGAATCCTTTCCGCGGCGGCCGTTATGCCTATATCCGCGTTGCGGATACCGGTATCGGTATTTCGGCGGAGTCGATACATCATCTCTTCGAGCGATATTACCGGATCACCGATTCGCACTTGGGGTCGGGGGTCGGGCTTGCCTTTGTGAAGAGCCTGGCGTTGTTGCATAAGGGTGATATCTATGTGTATAGCGAGCGGCTCAAGGGCACGGAGATCATCATCGGTATCCCCGTGGAGGAGGGTGATTACCGGAAAGAGGAAAGGCGTGCGACGGTGGTGGAAGGCGGCGTGCGGCTGGAGGCGACGATACCGGGCAGCGATCTCCCGGCGGCGGGTGGCGGTATGCAGGGAGCCGATTTCGGTGGCACTTCGCGAGCCGACGCGGACCGTTTCGAGGATGCTTCGGGGGCCGGTGACTCGGGGGTGGCCGCTCCGGGGGCGCGGATCGATCTGCCGCCGGTAGAGACGATCCTTTTAGTCGAAGACAACGAAGAGCTGCGGCATTTTATCAAAGACAGCCTGAGTCCCATGTACCAGGTGATCGAAGCCGCCGATGGCGCGGAGGGACTCGCTAAAGCGCAGGAGATCTCGCCGGGGATGATCATCAGTGACGTCATCATGCCCGGAATGAATGGTTTCGCGTTCTGCCGTGCGGTGAAAAATGATATCGATATCTGTCATATCCCGTTCCTTATCCTCACGGCACGGACTGCGGCAGCGGCGCAGATGGAGGGACTGGATGCGGGCGCCGATTATTATTTTGGCAAGCCACTCAATATGGAGTTGTTGTTGTTGACGATACGCAACCGGTTCAGTGTGGACAGGAAGCTAAAAGAGCGGTATACGCGGGAGGCGCATGTGGAGGCGATGGATCTGGTGCATTCGGAGAAGGACAGGGAGTTTATGTCCCGACTGCTGCGCACCATCGACTCGCAATTGGCGAATCCCGATTTCAATATCGACTGGCTTTGCCAGGAGATGGGCACGAGCCGCACGCGGCTATATCAAAAGATCAAGGGGATCAGCAGACAATCCATCGGCGACTTTATCCGGACGATACGGCTGAAGAAGGCGGTTGAGATCATGACGCATGAGGATGTGACCCTGATGGAGGTGATGATGCGGGTTGGGATACAGACGCAGTCTTATTTTACGAAGGCTTTTAAGAAGGAGTTTGGGAAGACGCCGGGGCAGTTTATGCAGGAGATGAGGAGGTAGGGCGTACATCTACAATGTGCATATTTTTCAAAGTTTTTCTTTTTTACAACGGGTAAATTTACAGGTGGTTTCACAAGTTGTGATACCGGTAAAAATTGTGTAGTATGGCAAAGGTAATAGCAATACCCGATGAGGTAATTATCAACAAGATCTATTTCATACGGGGTAAAAAGGTAATGTTGGATAGAGATCTGGCAGAACTCTATGATGTTTCTACAAGCCAGATGAACCGGGCAGTAAAGCGAAATATCAAAAGATTCCCTGACGACTTCATGTTTCAACTTGAGGATCAAGAGGTTAAAAACTTGATGTGCCAAAATGGAATATCAAGTTGGGGTGGGACCAGGAAAACACCTTACGCATTTACTGAACAGGGGGTAGCGATGCTTTCCGGGATATTGACCAGCGATATTGCGATAGAGGTAAACATCCGGATCATCAGAATCTTTACAAAGCTCCGCGAAATGCTGCTCACGCATGCTGATCTTCTTTTGAAATTAGAACAGCTGGAAAAGCAGGTAGTACAGAATAGTGGGGACATACAGATGATCTTCGCTGCGCTCAAAGAATTATTGAATCCTCCCGCAGAACCTCGGCCGAGGGTCGGGTTTAGAAGGAAGGATGAGCGGGACTGACTTGATATCACAAATTGTGACCACCTCGAGTTTTGGCCTGAGAATGAAGCGTTTAAAAACTTGGTGTTGCATGGCGGTGAGAGGCGGGTGGCGGGAGTGGGTGGATGGCAGGCGCGCAGGGCAGGCGACACGGTGGCTGGGGAAGTGGTGGGGGCGCGGGGTTCCTAGTGCGGGGCGCTGCGGGAGCTGAGGCGGCGGGGATCGAGGGCGGGCGGGGACGAAAGGGGCAGGTAGGTGAATTCGACGATACAACCGCGGTAGGTTTCCTGGCGGAGCTCGGCGCGGGAGGGGACGGATGTGAAGGCGGAACTGTCGACGGCGAGATAGAGGTGAAGGCCATCGGGAGAGATGGCGACATCACGGATACGACCGGTGCGGGGGAAATAAGTGAGGGTGTCACCGACGATGCGGTCGCCGTGCGCGCTGAGCTTGAGACGGATCAGCCGGTGTGTCTTGAGCGAGGGCATCAACAGCGAATTCTTCCAGCCGGGGATCGCATTGGAAGTGTCGACGGCCAGACTACTAGGTGCCTCGGATGGCCAATGGCCCTCGTCACCGGTAGCGCGGTTGTAGACAAACAACTTTCGGAGAAACGCATTCGAATTGGGATAGAAAGTTTTTAGCGGCTCGCGGTAATCGGGGCCCAGCGCGTCGCGGTTGGCACGCTCGCTGACGATCAGCGGATAGCTCGTATGCCAACGCCCCGGCACATCCTTGTAGTTCGTGACACTTGCAGCCAACCCGTCGTAGTTGCCATCTGCAAAGCCGATGACCAGGGGATGACCATAGTTCTTGCCCTTCTCAATGAGATTGATCTCGTCATCGGAATAGGGACCGTGCTCCGAAGAATACAACCGCCCTACCCCGTCGATCACCGCATAAGCCAGCCCCTCGGGGTTGCGGTGCCCATAACTCCAGACGGCGTTTTGGCGATAAACGCGGGCGGCGGGGCGGCTTCGGCGTGAGCTTGAGGGGTCGGGTCCTGCGGAGGGGCTGCGGCTGCGACGGGGGCCGGAGGCGTCGGGTCCTGCGGAGGGGCTGCTGCGGCTGGAAGTAGCGGGGTGGCGGCCGTGTCCGGGGGCGGGGTCGCAGGGGGCGAGGTCGCGGGGGGTGTCGGGGTCGTTGAAGGGGTTATCATTGGGGATCCAGCGGTCGAAGGCGCCGGGGTCGTCGTCGGGCTGCGTGTTGAAGCGGAGGATCTTGCCCTCGTAACAGTCCTTCCGCTGCGCGTGATTGGGACGCGCCGCATTGTCGAACTGGCCCGCGCCGAGATCGCCGATCCCATAAAACAAATATTCGCGGCCGTCCACCGGGGCGATGAGGAGGCGGCCTGCATTGTTGTCATTGCTGCCGGGAATCGTATCGCATAAGATCACCGGATCGATCAGCTGTTCCCTACGGCTATCCCAGGTATAACGAACCAGCTTCGTCGTGAAATAACAGCCCCGATGATGAAGCGCGCAACCGCTGCCGGGGCTATCCACTCCCTGGAACTTATAGATATAGACCAGGTACACCCACGGCTTCCCTTTCAGCAGATCGGGATGTACGGCAAGGCCCATGAGCCCGCCTTCGGGCCAGGATTTCTCCGTATAATCTTCACCGATACTATCATATCGCGGGAAATGACGGTCGCCCGCGAGATCGAGAACCAGCTGTCGTCTTCCCGTGGACGGATCGATACGGCTCACGCAATAGGTTTTTTCCTCCGTGATCCAGAGACAGCGATCGGGGCCATAGACCACCGACCAGGGATCGCTGAGGTGGCTTGCGAGGACGCGAACGGAGAAATGTTCGCCGCGAGGGCCTATGGACGTGAGGGCGACCGAAGGGGTGGCGCGGGCGACCGGAGGGTTGGCGCGGGCAGCCGGGAGGCTCGTGGGTGTGGCGGGCGGATTCGGGTGCGCGGGATGCTGTGCGACGCCAGGCGCCGGGCTCTGGGCGAGCGCAGGAGAGATGAACGAATTGACGAATAAGGTTAATACCATTCCGAGTGGTCGCATGTACTAGCATAATGCAAGGATCGGGCCTCCGGGACCAGGGCGCGACGAGAGACGACGACATGTTAGAAATCAATACGATAGAGGATGTCGGGAAAGAAACGGATCTGGTACACCGGCACGGTGTTGCCCTTGGCCTGATCGTATTCAAGGATGAAGATATTCTTGCGGTTCGTGATGTTTTGCAGATCGAGATAAACGGTTTGGCTGAGCTTGCGCTTTTTGCTGTTTGTCCGGTAACCGAATTTGGTATCAAGCCGGAAATAATCGGCCAGCCGATTCGAGAAATAATGCAGCGTGTCGTCGATCTCATACCCGGCTTTGAGCGATGCGGCAACATCCACCGGTGTAGCATAACGCCCGCCGATGGTGGACATACGGAAGTCGAGGGTAAAGGCATTCGAACCGGAATGACCAACACGCCACTCCCTACCGGCAAGTGCGTTGAACACATATTTGTAGTTGAAGGCCGTGTTACGTTCAATACCATCGCTGCCCTTGTAACGCGAATCGAAGAGGGAGCCCGTGAGCAACACATAATAGCCCTGGTTCAGGAATCGTTCGAGGGTAAGCTCGATACCTTTATTGGACCCCGAGCCTTTGTTGACAAGGCCTACTTTATCCGGGAAACCGAAATCGGCGCCGGCATTCAACATGGAGAACCCGCTGGGTGTACGCTCGACGGGGACATCGAAGAGATATTGATAATACGCTTCCGCCTTCAGGCGCCATTCGGGAAGGAAACGCCATTCGTAGCCAAGAACGACATGATGAGCCCGGGTAAGGCCGAGCTTCCGGTTTGACGAATCGCGGATCTGTTCCGTCTCATCGTAGGTCTGGAAATATACCGGCAAGGGTTGCAGCTGGCTATGTAAGCCATAGCTCAGGGAAACACTCTGCCCTGCAGGAAGCTGGTATACGAACGACAAGCGCGGCTCGACCGCGGAGCTCTGCTCGAAATGCATCCCATGGAGCCCACCGATCACACTAAACTGCTCGCTGAAACGGTATTTGAATTGACCGAAATATTGCAACAGGAACGGTGTCCCATCGTAGTTGCTCACCGTATCGAAAGGAGCCGTAGCGGGACGCGCCGTTTTATCCAATACCTGAATGTTCAGGCCGAGCGCTTCGCCGGAGGCGCCGACACGATAGGAAAGCCGGCTATTGACCTTCTTGTTTAAAAAAGAGGAAAAGCGAAAAGAGCTGGTGCGATTGTCAGAGGTATAATTGAGCCAGCGGTTCTCATAGGGCGGCACCGGGTCGGGATAACGATATTGATCGTATCTATCCAGGGTATGCGCATAGGTAACCACCGTACGCAGATAAGTCCGGCTATCCAGGTCGAGTGTATTCTTCACGCCAACATAAGTGAAATTGCTTTTGTCATACGCATCCTGATCCGGCTGCCCATAGAAATCGGTGGAGTCCACCTTGCTGCCGATCAACGCGATATTGCTGAGACCACCCATGCCGAAGAAGGACCATTTGCCAAGCCCCCCGTTACCGGTGGTGATATTAAAGGCCCAGTCCTGATAGTGGGGTACGGCTTGTGTGCCGATGTTGAGGCCAACGCTCTGGGCGATCTGAGCCACGCCATAACGATAGCTTGCCAGATAAGCCGCGCCGTTGTTTTTATTGTTAAGCGGCCCTTCGACGGTAGCCTCGAGCCCGCTGAACATATTGAACTGGAGCATTTCTTCGTGTTTGCTGCTGTTGCCGCTGCGGAAATCGATGTCGAAGACGGCAGCCATGGCGTTACCGTATTCGGCGGGGAAGGCGCCGGTGAGGAAATCCGAGGTCTTGAGCATATCCGTATTCAGCGCACTCACAGGCCCCCCGGTAGTGCCAAGGGTCGAGAAATGGTTGGGGCTGGGCGCCGGGCTGCCTTCGATACGCCAAAGCACCCCTGCGGGGGAGTTGCCGCGAACGACGATATCGTTTCGGGCATCACTATTGGCTGCCACGCCGGCGTAATTGCTCACCAGTTTTGAAGGGTCATTGCGCCCGCCGGCATAGCGGGTGACGTCTTCGGGGTTGAACGAGCGGGCGCTGCCGGCAGAGAACTCGTTGGTGGCCGCGCCTTTTTTTGCCGATCGCGCGGTGATCGTAAACGTATTCAAGGTCACGAGCCGCTGCTCCAAAGCCGCGTCGAGGATGACCTCGTGTCCGGCTGACACCAGGACCTCCGGAATGGTAATCTGATGATATCCGGCGCTGCCGAAAGCAAACGCATGGCGACCCAAAGGGACGGCGGGAAGGACATAGCGGCCTGATTCGTCCGTGATGGCGCCAATGTTCGTTCCTGGTATCGTTATAGAAACGCCGGCGAGCGGCATTTCGGAGGTTTTGTCCGTCACGACGCCGCGCACGACCTGGGTCGATTGGGCGGCCGCGGCCAGGGGTGCGCAAAGCAGGAGGAAGAGACGACCGATCAGCAACCAGAAACGGGGGATCAGCAGCCAGAAGCGGGTGGGTGTGACAGGCAGGAGGATGGTTAATCTTTTCATAGCCAGCGTTTATTTTCGGCACAAACTTATTGGAGCGATTCGGGGAGCACAAGGGAAAAGGAGTGAGCCGTCGAATGGGGGGAATGAACCGGAGTTAATTCGCCCCCGGCACTTGGGTCGAATTCGTACTTTTATGGTATGCGTTGGAAGAGCGATAAGATAGGATTCGATGACCGCCTGGTGATAATAACCGGTGTGGCCTTGTTTTCCTTTCTGATACCGATCGTCTTTTTTGGCTGGCGGATCGGCAGGCCGCCGTATCTGGGCTGGGCCAGTATCTGGCCATGCGTGGTGATCACCTCGGCGATCTGGGCGGGTTGCCGGATGATCATGATCTGGGCGCGAACCAGGTACCCGCTTTTCGGACAGGTCAAGAAACGGCTTTGGGTGGAGATGAGTGTCGTTTTGTTCTATGTGCTGCTGATCAACAATGTATTGGGGCCGATCGTCTTCAAGGATTGCGAAAATCAGCTACGAGGCGCCGGCCACGAACTTACGATGGGCGACATAGCCATCGCTTCAAATGCCGCCACCATCCTTTGCACGATGCTGGTATGCGCGATCTATGAAAGCGTCTATTTTGTAAGCGAGCTGCGCAAATCCGTCGAAGAAAAAGAGTTGCTGAAACGCGAGAGTCTTCAGGCCCAACTCTACGCGCTGAAGACCCAGGTAAACCCGCATTTTCTTTTCAACAATCTGAATACGTTGAGCGCCGTGATACCCGATAACCCCCGTGCTGCCATCGATTTCGTGCAACAGCTTTCCAAGGTATACCGGCATATCCTGGAGGTGCGGGATGAGCAAAGCATATTATTAAAGGAGGAGCTGGAAGTGCTCGAGGCCTATGCCTTTTTGTTGAAGACGCGTTTTGGCGATAACCTCAGCATCTCGATC
Source organism: Puia sp. (assembly GCA_035946435.1). Lineage (GTDB taxonomy): Bacteria > Bacteroidota > Bacteroidia > Chitinophagales > Chitinophagaceae > Puia. The sequence goes on from DASYZH010000396.1 coordinate 15,219, forward strand.
CGGGTCGCAGACGAGCTGTTACAGCAACGGGTGGTGCCGTTGTCGCTTCAGATCCTCATGGAAAATGCGATCAAACACAATATCGTCTCTTCCGCCAAGCCGTTGCGGATCGACATCTATGCCGGCGATGCGCATTTGGTGGTGAGCAATACGTTGCAGAAAAAGAATCAACTTGCCGAATCCACAGGCATAGGTCTGGATAATATACGTAACCGGTACCGGTTGCTTGGAAATAAAAAAGTAGAAGTAGAAGAAGGGCCGGAGAGTTTTACTGTACGCATTCCTTTGATCGTATGAGAGTCATCATCATAGAAGACGAAGCCCCCGCGGCGAACCGGCTCGGGCGGATGCTGCGTGATCTCGGCAAGGGGATCGAGGTGGCCCGCACGCTCGACAGCGTAGAGGCGGCGGTAGGCTATCTGGGGAGCATGGAGGCCGGCGGTATCGACCTGCTGTTCATGGATATCCAGCTCGCCGATGGGATCAGCTTTTCCATCTTCGAGCAGGTGCAGCTATCGCAGCCCGTGATCTTCACTACGGCCTTCGACCATTATGTACTCAAGGCCTTCAAGGTCAACAGCATCGACTACCTGCTGAAACCCGTAGACGCAGTAGAGCTGGCGGCGGCGGTAGAGAAATATCAAAAGCTGCATGTGAACAGTGGAGAGCTGGCGGCGAAAATAGACAAGCTGGTACACGAAATGAGTCCATCCAAATACCGCGAGCGGTTGCTTATCAAGCGAGGGCAACAGCTCACTTTTCTCAAGACCTCGGCGATGGCGCATTGCCATGCCGACGGAAAATTGTGTTATGCCACCGACTTCAACGGTGCCAGTTTTTTACTCGACAACAATCTGCAACAGCTCGAAGCTTCGGTAAATCCGCGACAGTTCTATCGGGTCAACCGGCAGCTATTGGTCAATATCGAGGCGATCCGCAAGGTCTACACCTGGCTGGGGGGACGGCTCAAGCTGGAACTCGCGCCGCCGACGCAGGCCGATACCATCGTGAGCCGCGAGCGGGTGGGCGGGTTCAAGGATTGGATGGGGCAGTAAGCGTCCGGGGCCGGTCAGCGGTTGCCCAGCCAGTGGATCGCGTCTTCGAACATCCGGTTCTGAATGGGTGAATCGAAGATGTGGTCGCCGTGACCCATATTCAGATAGAGCATGTGATAGCGGGTATTGGTCCAGACCACGGGAATATCGCCGCCGCGGAGGATGTCTTTTTTGCCGAGGGGATAGTTCGCCGGGTCGAGGGTTACCAACACTTTTACATCTTTGTCATTGCGGGGGTTGGGTTGCCAACCATACCATTCATTGATGGGAGCGATATAGTGATCCGGCAGGCGGTGGGTCACGGGATGTTTATTGTCGTTTACAATGAGGCGCGCGGGAAGCGGTGGCCAGCTGTTGTCGAGGAATACGGCGTCGCCGAAGAAATGGACGAACCAGGGCCAATTGGTACCCTTATCGTTATATCCGGAGACG
>DASYZH010000397.1:0-17871 GCA_035946435.1 Puia sp.
TGGAATACGTCCGTCACCCTGGCGCCACCCACGAGATCACCCGCAGCGGCGACAACCGGCAACGCATGGACCAGTTGCTGCGAACCTGGGAGTTCTTCGACCGGTGGGTCCATTGAGTGCGCTGGTGGGGCGGCGCCCGCCGGACCGATCGTGCCGGGCCAGCCCTAATCAAAATTTAATCTTGGTAAGCTGCTTATTATCAGTATCTTGCCTGCTCACCCCAACCATTCTCGTAGTTATGGCCTTATTCTCTAACTAAATGGCATACAATTCACTGCCATCGACGCGTTTATGATATAAGCATAAAAGATTATTTTACCCGCTACGGTTACAAACCTCTACTTTGAATTGACTAATTAATGAGAGCCCAGGAACAATATACTGATGCAGAATTGATTGCAGCTATCAGTGCCGGAAGGGAGCTGAATGACGCCATTCAGTATATCTACCGGCAATATTCCCAGGCTACCAGTTCTTTCATCATGCAGCACGGCGGAAGCGAGCAGGACGCCGACGACATCTTCCAGGAAACGGTCGTTGCCTTTATCGAAGTCGTTCAAAAAGGCAAATACCGTGGGGAAGCCAGCGTCAAAACCTTCCTGAACTCTATCGCCAGAAACTATTGGTTCAATGAGATCAAAAAGCGCGACCGCTCCGGTCTCCGGGACAAGCAATTCGAATTGAGCCGCGAGAAGAATGAAGCCGACGTCAGCCATTACATCAGCGAGATGGAACGCAAACGTCAACTACGTGACCTCGTGGATCAACTCGGCGAATCCTGCCGGAAAGTGTTGCTCTTGTTCTACTATGAAAATCTGTCCATGAAAGAAATGGTCGAACACCTGCCCTATGACAACGAGCAGGTTGTCCGCAACAAAAAATACAAATGCCTTCAGGCGCTTGCGGGTTTAATTAAAGATAATCCTGCAATCGCCCGGCAGATGCAGGAAATCCTAAAATAGCCTATACCATGACACCCGAAGAAACTCGCAAATTGATCGATCACCTGGATGAAAGCCACACGGGCCGGCCTTCTCCGAGCATTGAACAACTGATCGACCAGGACCCCCAGGCAGCGCAGGAATGGTACTACCTTAACCTTGCCGTCGACGCCGTCCGCAACGCCGGGCTGCACGAGCAGGTTGGGTTCATCAAGGAAAGTCTTCGCAAGGAGCAAAATGCCCCGGCAAAACCAGGTTATACCGAAGAATATATCGCCGTACCGGCAAACCAGGCCACACGGCCGGCAGCCAAAAGGCCTTCGGGAGCCATCATCAGGAGCATCGGCAAATACAGCATGCGCGCCGCAGCCGTTATGCTCATCATCACCAGCGGCACGGTGGTCTACAAATACATCACGGTTAGTTCCTCTTCGTTATACGACCGCTATTTCGGTTCTTATGTCCTCAATACTTCGCGCGGGGAAGCCACGGAATCACCCATCGTACAGGCATACGATACAAAAGATTGGAATAAGGTGCTCTCCCTGGCCGGCACCGCAGGCGCCAAGGACAACCAGGTTGAATTCCTGGCCGGTATGGCCGACCTTCAGCTGAACCACTGCAGCGACGCCATCACCCATTTCGAACAGGTGATTGCCGCCAACGCCCAGGCATCGACCGATTTTTACCAGGACGAAGCCGAATACTACCTGGCAATCAGCTGGTTAGCATGTAGAAAGGTTAATCAGGCCATGCCCATCCTGGAGAAGATCAAGGCCGATCCCCATCACCAATACCATCAGAAAGTGGCGGAAATGTCCTTTTTCGACCTCAGACTCGCCCAATACAAGGAAAATAAATAGAAGATTCTCCCTTTCTCCGGTTACATAAGGTCGCGTGGCTTGTACTAATATATGTATGAGTTGATCGTACCACTTTTGTCAGAATCTACATTATCCTTGAAGAACCTGTAAGCTTGAAAACCAACATCCAGCCCTTTTGAAAACCAACATCCAGCTCCTCTGAAAACAACATCCAACTCCGCTGAAAACAATGATCCGGTTCCTCTGAAAGCACGACATCCATTCCTCTGAACATCCAACCCGAGAATCCGCGCGAAAAACCGCCCCGTTTTATGAAACCCAATCCGATGGACAACCGTTTCCTATCGACGCAGTATTGCTGAAAAAAAAAGTCGACGTACCCTGTAAAGCTTGATCTCCAATGGCCCGAAACACTAAAGCGTTTTAAATCGTCGGCTTTTTTTCTTTCGAAGTTGCCTCCACACCACCAACACTCCCGCTCCCGCTCCGATCGCTACCGCCAGCCACCACCATTTCGCCCAAAATCCCCGTGAATATAAGGCGCTACTATCGCCCGTAAGTACTAAATGCGCCCAGTAGGCGGGACTCTTATCGAGCGCATCGCTTTTCAGATAATCCAGCTTCGCCAGCTGTAACGCCCGCGCCTTGTCTTCTCCTGCCCGGAGATGGACATAAAACCGGCGAAGGATAAAAGACGTAGCCTGGTCATCCGCTTTCCAAAGACTATTGATCGTACTTGCACATCCGGCATAGGCAAAGGCCCTGGCCAGGCTCATTACCCCCTCCTGCGCCACGACTTCCCCTTCTCCCGTCTCGCAGGCGCTGATGATCACCAGCCGCGTCGCGCCCAGGTTGAGGCCATACAGCTCTTCGAGATACAGCCGGTCTTCGATGGGCGAATGTTTCGCGGGATAGAAAGCAATAAAGGAGGCTGCGGCATTATCCGGCGACGATACCGCATGCGTGGCCAGGTGTACTATCGGATACTGCGCTGCGGTATGCAGAAATTGCGTCTTCGTCGCCTGCGCATCGAGGAACTGCGTCCCGGCCAGCCCCGCGATCTCTTCCGCTGAAGCCGGCAGACGGCTAAAAGGCCCGTCGGCTCCCGCAGCACCCGACGCAGCAAAAGGTGCGAAGCTCAGAATACCTTCCCGCCGGACCGCCTGGGCGGCCGTCCGATTTCCGGTGCCCTCGCCCGATCTTAGCAATTTTGACGACCACCGATAACTTATCGTCGTCGTCTCCACCAGCCGCCGCTCGCCGTTCGCATCGGCTGGCAACGATTCCCAGGGCAGAAGATACAGGAACCCATCCGGCACGATGATCCATTCCGGCGCATCGGTAACGCGTTGGATCGGCTGGATCAACCGTGCATAAAGTCGGTTGCCGATCGTCTCGCCATGAAAGCGGTGGCCATTCCCCGTAGTCTTGAGCGCGGCAAGCCAGTCTTCCACATCGCGTTGAAGGGCCGCCAGGCTGTCTATCCGCAAATAGGTAAATCGATCCGGCGTGACCACCCAGACGTGCAAAACGCTATCCGCCGCATAAAGGCTTATGAGGGCCTGGCCGCTTTGCAATTGCTTTTGCAGATCACCGACACGCACGGCGGCATCGCCATATTTCAGCTGGTAATATTCGCCATTTTGTTCCAGCGTACGTTCCAATCGCGACAGTTCCAGCTCATCGCCTTCTTTTTCCCGGGTAATGGCGGCCAGCTCACCGCTGTCCGTCGTCGTTTCGCTCTTGACATTCAGTCGCGCGATGTTGTATTTATAGTCGTTCACCTGCTGTAACAGCTGCTCACCCGCTCCACCTGCGGTAAACTCCTTTTCCTCCAGGTTGGCGGTGATCACGGAAGCCTTGCTCCGTTCGCTGATCAGGAATGCCTGCTCCTTATACCCTGAATCGGGATAAAGTCTGTCGAGCTGCAGGCATACCTGTAAAGCAGCGGCATGCATGGGACCGCTCTCCTTTTTCAGGAACAGCTTCGATTCGTCGGTAGCATAGCTCTTTTCGATATAACGTAAAAGCGACAGCGCCGCGGTATAGGCCGAATAACAAGCCCGCAGATATCGTTTGTCGGGTTGCGATCCGTAGAGGGTCCGGAAGTCTTCGGCCTTTTCCACCAGGGCGTCGAAAAGCCGGTAATCGGCGAAGGTGCCGGCAAACTCCGTAGGGTTCGCGTAGACATCGGGGTCGTGAAAATTGTGCGAAAAGATGCCGATGACCTTCTGCAGGCTCGAAAGCGCAGCCATATATTGACCCTGATCACGCAGCAGCTCCGATTCTATGAGCGCGTTGACACCCAGATCCATCACCGGCACACTGCCGGGATCTTCTTTCGCCGCCTGCTGTAATTGCTGCAGATACCACCGGCAGGAGTCAAGCCGGTGCAGCTGCTCCTGGAGCGACGCGATCTCGTTCAGCACCGCCGGCACCTTCTTTGCGTCGACGCGGTGATAGTAAGCCAATGCAGCGGCATTCTCGTTTAGCTCGCCATAGGCATTCCCCATGTTCATGTACACGTCGTTGCTATAAATGTGGTACCCCAGGAGTTCCCGATAGGTATTCAGCGCTTCCCGGTATTGTCCCAGCCGGGACGAAGCGGTTGCAATATTCAATTCCAGGCTTACCATAAAAGGGACATCCAACGGCTTTTTCCCCTTTACGAAGCCCAGTGCCTTATCGAAATAATCCCTCGCCTCCCCGTAATTGCCGTTATCGAAATAGAGCACCCCGAGTGAATTGTACAACCGGACTTCGTCGTCCTGGTCCTTGAAGCGGCCCGCCAGCGCCTGGGCCTTCAGCAGGAAATAATGGGCACTATCGAAGTGAGTGAGGTTATAATAGATCGCCCCCATATAGACCTCCGCGACAAAGCTCAGCGAATCCTGCTGTGGGTTGCTGTTCAATGCCCCTGCGTAGCAAGCCTTGGCTCCGGCAAAATCGCCCGCCGCGTCCAGCAGGATGCCTTTTTTGAGAAAGGCGCCGGCCAGCAGCGTATCTGTCTCCGGATGGCCCGGCATTGCCTGCACACCTTCGATCACTGCGCCAAATCCCGCCAGCGCCAGGCTATCGGTTACGGGTGTTGAATGCGTCAGGTGATAGAGGCTATCGGCCCGGCGGTACATCGCCTGCAATCGCTCGTGGGTTATCCTCTCACCCTGCCGCTGATCATCCCCACCCGGTCCCCCGCTCGTAAGCACGATAAAAACCAAAAGCGCCGGTACCGCCAGTACCGCGCGCAGGCCAATCGTACGTACAAAGGGGATCCGACAAGGCATTTACCTGCGTAATATACCTAAAAGCAAAATGCGGGAGATGGAAATCTCCCGCCATGCCGTATCCGATATCAGAATGCGTTAATGTCTTCTTACGATGATGATCAGGGGTGGCCTCGGGTTGGCGCTCGTACTGATCAGGTTGCCGCTGAGCAGGCTGTTGAGGCTGTTGAGCACTCCTCCCAGTATCCCCGAGCTGATCTGCGACTCTGAGTCGTAGTAGGCGATCTGGACCTGGATCATTTCCAGCGCCTGGTTACTCGGGTCATTCAACTTATAGTAGATATTAACCAGGATCGATGAACCACTTTGCGGCAACAATCCGAAGGCGCCGCCCAGTAAGCCGGCTAAACCGCTGGGCTGAAGCGTCTGCTGCAGATTGATAACCCCTGTGGCCTTGTCCACGACGACCTTCTTGGCTGCCGCGGCGCCGTTGACGTCGAAGGTACAGCCGCCACCCGCGCAGATATTGGGCAGATAGGGGTTGGCTTCGAAGTAGGGATGAGCCGCCGAATCATTATCCGCCAGTACATACACACTGTCGTAATAGGAAGCCCCGCCGATGATCAGCGTACTCATACAGGTGTCCGTCGTACCGGCCTTGACGAAGCCAATGGCATATTTCATCCCCGTTTGGCTTGTCGTCAGGTCGATGGCGCCGGTGTTCTGGTCCAGCACCATGCCTACCGGCCAGGCGAAATATTTGCCGGGTCCCGGGTTGTTCACTGGATTGAAGATATAGTCGGGACCACTGGTTGGCTGGGTAAAGATGATGGTATCGCCATAGATCGGCGCGATCGGGCAGGACGAAGAAGGCGCGGAGTTGGGACTGCCGTTATTTGTATTCTTATTGCTGTCCACCGTATGCTGAGGGAAGGGCGGTGTAGGAACCGTGACCGTATCCTGCGACGGCGCCGGCGTCTTAACCGTGTCTGTGGCGGTAGCGCTTCCCGGCCCGGTGGGACTCCCCGAAAGCGGTCTGAGATCCGGGTTGATCACTACTTTCTCACAGGAGTAGACCGTGATCACCAAAATAATCGCGATCAGCGGAGTGGCTTTCATAAATAAGTGATTTAATAAGGGTTACTACTTAACAAAATACAAAAAATCCTTGGTTCTTACAATTGGTAACCGCCCAATAGGCCTTCGTAACCGCCTTTCTGGGGGTTTTTCTAAGGATTTTTACTATTCTAATTAACAATCAATCACTTGCAATATTTGGGCCGATTTTTTTTCGACCGCGGTCCGGCTGACCGGCTGGCCGGCTGGCGCCGATCGGCCGTTAATTCTTCCTCACCTCCAACACAAAAAATGCCGTGCGGCATGATTCTACACACCGCCACGGCATCAAAGAAAAACCTGAACAGACCCTTCCAGGTGCTGCGGGACGCATCAAGGCATTCCTACCCCGATATATTCCCACCTGGTATCCCTGGTCTCCTTCACCTGGATCGACCCATTGGAGGTCACCTCCACATTCTTCAGATCATAAAGACCCGACCTGCACTGAGCAGGAATATTCAACCCTGCCAGTTTCACCTCGCCAGGGATATTGCCTCCGTCCCCTTGGGCAATCACCTCAAGGACCTGCAAGTTTTGCATAGGACAGAAATATAGTACGACAGCCCCATGATCCATATCCACGCGCACGGGCGACAGATTCGCCTTCACCGTGCCGCCATGTGATAGCTGTTCCTCTTTCATCCGCGTTTGCAGCACATGGGGTTGAGAGAAAGAAGTAACGGTAACAGAAGATAACTTTTCCATAGTCAAAATTTTTTAAAATAATAAGATTTCAGATCACACATCTATGGAACATTGGCCAAACGGATAATTGCATTGAAGTAATGGAAGACGTCCTATAGTAAAGACACTTTATCGAGCGTCCGGGTTGCTTCCCGAATGCCGATAACCGATTTTTTTGTTTGCGAAAAATTTCGTAAGTTCTTTAAAGCGCGCAGCGGGAAAACAGCAGTTGTTCGAGTCACGCGGCCCGCTGCGGCCGCAACTGCGTCAGCCACGCCATCAACCCATTGAAACAAAAAAGATATGCCGGAAAGAGTACATAGATCCAGCTATGCCCGAAACAGATCACGAGCGCCAGCGTGGACGAAGCCACCCCGAGCACCCAGGCCGGCGACCGCTCCAGCTCTGGCTCCCGGATGGCCTTTAGTATCGTCGGAATTCCCAGCAGCGCATCCGCACTGATGGCGAAGATGGTCGTCATCCAGGCATTACCGCTGAGCACATAGATACCAATGCAAAGCGCACCGAGGCCCAAAAATTTCCAGTCCCCCCGCGTCAGCGAATAGTTCCGGCTGAACAATGCGACCAACCCGATGGTCAGACAACCCACCGCCGACGACAGCACACTCGTCATGCTCCATTGCCATCCCTTTGCCAATACCTGCGACACCACGCTCGTACCCATCAGGAACGACCAGCCCACCCACGACAACACACTCGGCTGTATCCGGCGCCGGATCGTATTGATCAGATAGATCACCTGCGCGCAGCTGATGATCAGCGCCGCCAGCACGCCCAATATTTTCTCGATAGGAAACATCATTTCAACAACAACACCGGAAACCCGGTATTCCGCGCAAGCGCCTTCAGCAGATCCCGGTGCGTAAGCCGGTAAAACAAACTCCGGCGCCCGGGCAACGCGACGATCAGCTGCGCAGCGATCGCCTCCGCATGCTCCAGGACACCCTTGATGGGATCGCTCCCTGAAACCGAATATACGGAAACCGCCGTAGTACCAAATTCGGCCCGCAGCCACTCTTCATCCACCAGGCCGGCCACATCCTGCCCCGGCCGTACCATCAGCACCGCCTCACGTGCACGAACATACGCACAATTTCGCGGAACCACCAGCACCGGCACCGAGCTGGTCCTGGCCAGACCGATCACCTGCCCGCCTGCCGTTCCATCCTCCGCGCCGGCCCCGACACCAACGACAACCAGGCCGCCGCCCACATCCGAGATCAGCTGATGCACGGCCCTGAGCAATGGCATTTCACTGGTTGCCGTTTGAACCTTCACGCCTTGCGGACATCCGGCGATCAGCTCCTTACTTCTCTCGGTTAACAGCGATGCGGCACGCTGCCACTCGTCCGAGATCAGCTCTCCCCAGCCTACCTGCGAAATATTGTCATACGCCGTTACTTCTGCCGTGTGCAAAAGAATAATTCGGCCCACTGCCCGGTGACAGGTCATCGCCGCCGCATATTTGACGGCATTCAAAGAAGCCTCTGAAAAATCAACCGGTAATATAATCGTGTTCATGACGACAAATTATTGATCATACTTTCTATCAGCTCCTTGCCCGCGACCAGCGACGACGCATCCACGCCCTCCGTCGCCCGATCGTACATCTCGGCTACCCATGGCTGCAACCTGTCCTGCAACTCCCTGCCCTCCGCGGTGAGATAGATCAGCTTGTTACGCCGGTCCCGCTCATCCTCCTTCCTGGTGATCATCTTCCGCTTGATCAGGTTATCGACCAGGTAGGTCATGGCCGACTTATCCCTGAGCGTGATGTCGGCGATCAATTGCTGGTTCACCCCGTCCTGCCGCCATAGGCAGATCATGACCTCCAGCATCTCATATGTCAGATGCAAGTCCAACGAGCGGACCTTACCCTGCATATATTTACGAAACTGCATACGCAATTCATTCATATTCCGCCCCAAAGCAAGCGCTAGTTCGGACTTGTTCGTTTGCTCCGCGATGGACTTGTTCGGTTGCTCCGCCATAGGATTTCATTTACAAAGTTACGATATTGATAGTTAAGTATTCAACTTTATTATACCTCGATAGGACTCCCGGGGGAGCTCGTTACCCCCCGGGTAATCCGTCCCTGCTGACACAGTTATAACGTCAAACCCATGGCTGCCAGTTGCCCCTTGGTCTTCGCCACATCCTTGTTACTGTGACAAATAGCCCGAAGCCCCAGCCCCTGCGCCACTTGTACGAACATTGGCCGGTCATCGATATAGACCACCTCTTCCCTGGGCACCTGCGCGATGTCCAAAGCGATCTTCCAGATATCCGCATCGGGTTTGCGAAAATGTACAAAACAGGAACTGATGAAAAAGTCTACGAATTCATTCAACCGGAACTGCCGGATGCGGTGTTCGTTGAGCTCGCGGCCCTCATTGTTCACCACCGCGATCCGTAGGCCATACCGTGTCTTCAACGCCTTCACCAGCTCGATCATCTCGGGATAGGCCACACTCTGATCGTACATGAATTTGCGGAATTCCTCCATGGTGAAGCTCCGGTCCTGGTAAAAGACACTCCGCTTCAGATATTCATCCAGGCTCAATTTCCCGGACTCATAGGTGTCGAAGGTCATCCGGTGCCGGTCGTTGAGCTCATCCAGGTTCAATCCGAATTTGGTTGCCGCGACTTCACGCGACTTTCTGTCCCAGCCATTGGTGAGCATCACGCCCCCTACATCCAGGAACAGCGCCGTCACAGGCGCTGAAGATCGATTCTGTGCCATGCTATTGGTTTATTTTTGTAGGGCAATTTAAGGATTATTCGGCGGCTGGTATTTTGCTATATTTGTTTCAAACCATTTCCATGCCAGCTGCTTTCCCGTTACGGACCGTCGCCATAGTGCTGGGTTTCTGTCTCTTCGCAGGAACCGCCGCCGCCCAAAAAGGCTCCGCCGGCGACCCCTATCTCCTCAACCCCACTCCATCCACCGTGGTATGGGGTTACTACTGGTCGGAAGCCACCCCCGCGCTACGCGTCCATTCCGGCGACTACGTTACTGTACGCACCGTCCTCACTTCCAGCCCGGATCGCCTCGAAGCAGCAGGCGTCCCGCCGGACCAGGTAGAGAAAGAATTGCGCGACGTCCAGAGCGTAAAAGACCGCGGTCCCGGCGGACATGTTCTCACCGGTCCCATCTACATCGAAGAAGCCGAACCCGGCGATGTGCTGGAAGTGCGTTTCAATGCCATCGATCTCGCCATCCCATACGGTTATAACGCCATCGGTCAGGCCGGATTTCTCTCGGACGAAATATTCGACCGGAAGATGCGCATCGTCCCGCTCGACGCTAAAACGATGCTCGGCCATTTCGCCGATGGCATCGAGATCCCCCTGCATCCCTTCTTTGGCAGCGTAGGCGTCGCCCCGCCCAAAGAAGCAGGCCGCTGGAACAGCGCCCCACCGTGGATCCACGCCGGCAACCTCGACAACAAAGAGCTGGTTGCCGGGACCTCCCTGTTCATCCCCGTGCACGTAAAAGGCGCCCTGCTCGAGATCGGCGACGGCCATGCCGCCCAGGGCAACGGCGAGGTCGACATCACCGCCATCGAGACTTCGCTCATCGGCCATCTCCAGCTCATCGTCCACAAAGGCAAAACGCAGCACTGGCCACGCACAGAGACACCGACGCACTACATTGCGATGGGTATGGACCGCGATCTTAACGCAGCCACCCATATCGCCGTCCGTGAAATGATCGCCTGGCTAATGGAAGAAAAAAAGCTCACCCGGGCGGATGCCTATATGCTTTGCAGCGTAGCCGCGGATGTGGATATCACGCAGCTGGTCGATGGCAACGTCGGCGTACATGTGATGCTGCCTAAGTCAGTCTTCATGAAATAGCAGTATATTCACCATAAATTCAAAACTATACCGATGCTTCGCCACATGTCCCCCTGGTGCTTATTCCTCGCGCTCGCAAGCTTGCTTTGTCTTTCCGGCACGCGGGCCGTCGCCCAATCTGCCCCGCTCGATAGCCTGATGCCCGTACGCGGCTTCTGTATCGGCGCTCCCCGACCGGCCGGCGTCGACTCGTTCGTGCATTTCATCCACGATGCGCTCGGCCCGCGTAAGGTCAACACCCTCTTTATTCTTGTAGACTATCACTACCAGTTCAAATCGCACCCCGAGCTTGCGGATAGCTTCGCGCTTTCGCTGGCGGACGTCAAAAAGATCGTCCGTGCCTGTGCCCAGGAGAAGATCCGCATCATCCCGCAGATCAATATGCTCGGCCATCAGGGCTGGGAAGAACACCCCGGCAAGCTGCTCCAGGTCTATCCCCAGTTCGACGAGACCCCCTGGGTCAAGAACCCTGTGCACTATGTCTGGCCCAACGACGACAACCTGTATTGCCGCAGCTACTGCCCCCTGTATCCGGGCATACACGATATCCTTTTCGCCGTGATCGATGAACTTTGCGACGCCTTCGAATCCACCGCCTTCCATGCCGGCATGGACGAAGTGTTCTATCTCGGCGAAAGCAAATGCCCCCGCTGCGGCGGACGCGACCCTGCCGTCCTCTTTGCCGGTGAGGTACAAACTCTTCATGACCACCTGGCGTCCAAAGGCCGCGAGCTCTGGATCTGGGGCGACCGCCTCATCGACGGCAAGACTACCGGCATCGGCGAGTGGGAAGGAAGCTATAACAACACCTATCGCGCCATCGACCTCATCCCCAAAGATGTGGTGATCTGCGACTGGCACTACGATCGGCCGGATCAAACCGCCCCCTATTTCGCGCTCAAGGGTTTCCGGGTCATCACCTGCCCCTGGCGTATCGCTACCAACGGCGTCGCCCAGGTCGACGATATGGTCCGCTACCGCAACGAGTCGACGCCCGAAATGAAACCGCGGTTCCTCGGCATCGTCGAGACCACGTGGTCCAATCCCCAGGGCTTCATCGACAGCTACTACGGCCGCGGCCCGGCCGCTGCCAACCCACACGCCAAAGGCTCTCCCGTGGATTGCTTCAAGGAAGTCTTCGAACGGATCGACGCGCTCGGCCAGTAAGCCGGCTTCATCGCGGGCCGCCAAACCGCGCGCAGCCGAACTGTTTTAGGATTCATTTAACGCCCTGGTCCCGCCGGAGGATAGTATCTTCCTGTATCCAAAAGATCCCCGGCCATGAACAGTATGCTTATGCTGAAAACGCAACTTCGCGTATCGGTGCGTCATATCCGCAAGAACAAAGCCTATAGCCTTATCAATGTCCTGGGCCTTGCGCTCGGCATCAGCATCTGCCTGGTCATCTATCTCATCGTCCATTTCGAGTTCACCTTCGATTCCTTCCATCCCGGCGGGCAATATATCTACCGGATCATCAACCAAAGAACCAGCGGCGAAGACTTCATCAAAGACGCCTCCCTGCCGCCCATAATGCCGCTTGCAGCCCGGCAGGCGATACCCGGCCTGGAAGCCGTTGCCGGCTATATCCGCTTTGAATCTCACATCGGGAGACCTGGCATCGCCAACGCGTCTCCCACCACCCGGTCGACGATCATCACGGACGCGAATTATTTTTCGGTATTCCCGTATCATTGGCTGGCCGGCTCACCCGCTACCGCGCTCGATGCCCCCTTCCGCGTCGTACTCACGGCATCCAATGCCCGCAGCCTATTTGGCAAAATGCCGTTGCAAAATATCATGAACCAGCCCCTGACGGTCAACGACTCGCTCGAGGTCTTCGTCTCCGGCATCGTCGAAGACTGGTCGGGGAACACCGATTTTCCCTTCACAGCCTTTATCTCGCTCAGCACCGTCGATCATAGCTTTCTGCGGAACAGCGTTGCCCTCGACCAGTGGGGCGATCTCCAGTTTCCCTGGAACTCTCACGCCCTGTTGAAACTAACCCCCGGCGCCAGGCCCGATGAAGTTGCCGCGCAACTTTCGGCGCTCGCCCGCCAAAAGCTTACGTTGGCCCCGGGAACAAAGCTTGCCTTTTTCCTGCAGCCATTGGCCGATGTTCATTTCGACAGGTCGATAGGCAATGACACAACCAAAACACACCGGCCGACCCTATACGTCCTGATGGGCATCGCCGGCTTCATTCTACTGCTGGCCGTCGTGAATTTCATCAACCTGTCGACCGCGATGTCCCTGCAACGGGCAAAAGAGATCGGCATCAGAAAAGTGCTGGGCAGCCTTCGTGCCGCACTGATCCTGCAATTCCTGCTGGAAACGGCCGTCCTCACACTCAGCGCCGTAGGGATCGCGCTCCTGCTGGTAACCCCTATTCTCTGGCTTTTCCAGCCCATGCTTCCGGGGGGCATGGAGATGCACTGGCTTAGTCCCGATCTATGGATCTTCCTCTTCACCTTGACCATGGCGACCATTCTGTTGGCCGGTCTGTACCCGGCCCGGATGATCTCGTCCTGGCTACCCGTTGTGTGTCTCAAGGGGTCGGGCAATCCGCGAGCCGGTGAGAAGGCCTTTCTGAGAAAAGCATTGATCATCTTTCAGTTCACTATCTCGCTGGTCTTTATCATCAGTACCCTGATCATAGAACACCAGATCTCGTACATGCGCAATGAAGAGCTCGGCTTTTCTACCGACGCCGTGCTGACTATCCAAACGGACTTGCGGGATACCACCTATCGCTCCAGCCTGCTGGCGGCAAAGATCCGGCAGGTACCGGGCGTTCGGCTGGTCGCCCGGCAGTCCTTCGATCCCATCACCGATTTCCACGTGACGATGCCTGTCCAATACCGCGGCAAAAAAACTATCGACGTAAGCGCGGCAATGCAGATCGCCGATTCGAATTTCATCCCTCTCTTTGGCATAAAGCTGCTCGCGGGCTCGAATATCCGCAACCGCGATAGCCTCAAGGAAGTCGTCATCAACGAGACTATGTCTCGCGACCTGGGTTTTGCAACGCCCCGGGACGCCGTCGGACAGCCGCTTTGGATCGGCGAAAGCCCCGTCACCATCCTCGGCGTCGTTGCCGATTTTCACGAATATTCCTACCATGAAGCCATCCGGCCGATCATCATCAGCCATATAGCCCAACCCGAGACCATGCTGGCCGTCAAGCTCGACAGCAAGGGCCGGCACATCGCCGATCTCAAAAATATCCTCGCCGCCATGGAAAGCCGGTACAAATCGGTATACCCCGCCCTCCCCTGGAACTACCGCTTCCTCGACGACGCTATCGCTAATATGTATAAAAAAGAGGAACAAACGGCCTTCCTCATGCGCGCTGCCGTCCTCGTCACCATCTTCATATCCTGTATCGGGCTCTTTGGCCTCGCTATGTTCACCAGCCGCCAACGCACTAAAGAGATGGGTATTCGCAAGGTCCTGGGCGCCACCGGCGCCCATATCGTTTCGCTGCTCAGCCGAAGTTTCCTCGCGCTGATCGCCATCGCTGCGCTCATCGCCAGTCCGATCGCCTGGCTCTGTATGCACTATTGGTTACAAAATTTCGTCTACCGTGCCGCCATCCCCGTGTGGGCTTTTTTGTTTGCCGCCTTAGGCGCGCTCGCCGTTGCCTTCCTGACGATCCTTTTCCAAACCCTCAAGGCCGCGTTCATCAATCCCGTAGAAGCGCTGCGAACGGAGTAGCACCAGGCGGTGCCAACCGCCGCGCCTTTGCCGCAGCTTCATCGCGGCCGCCTGCCATTTTTTGCATCCCGTCCCTCCAATCGTGTCGTTCTTACATTTAAAACCGGCGTTCAAAGCTAATTTGTCAGTCCGGGCTGCCGGCTTTCCAGCCACCCCGCGACGGTTCCTTGACAATCAATCATCTACGAAACCCTTCGGAAAACGGGAAAGCTTTTTGCTCTATGAGGGGAAAAAAGGGGATTATTGAATGGCAGAAACCTGGAACAAAAGAGAGCGGGAAAGGAACAAACGACAGCGGAGAAAAGAGAAGCAGGAGCGACTGCAGGATCGCAGACACAATAAAGGCCCGCAGGATTGGACCAAGATGCTGGCCTATGTTGATGAAAATGGCAACCTGACCTCTCAACCCCCCACCGACCTCCCGCACTAACAACGAAACCTGCCCGTCATACGACGGGCAGGTTTTTTTATGTCCATTCGCAAAAAGTGGTATCTTCCCCGGCCTCGTTGCAGCATTGGAAAACTACGGTATCGTCATATTGATCATGGCGCTGATGATCGGCGCATCCGGCCTCGCCGGAAAACTTCGGTTACCCGTCCCTGTGTTGCTTATCGTAGTTGGCATGGTAGCCGGTTTTATCCCTGCCATCCCCGCGATGATGCTGGACCCGCACATCATCATGCTCGTCTTTTTACCTCCGCTGTTGTACGACGCCGCCTTCAACATCTCTTTTAAGGATTTTCGCACCAATATCAATACCATCGGCACGCTGGCCATCGGTTTGGTGTTCATCACTACCCTGGGCATCGCTGCCGCCGCCCACTACCTGATCCCCGGCATGAGCTGGCCCCTCGGATTCGTTTTGGGTGCTATCCTGAGTGCCACCGACGCCGTCGCCGCCATTGGCATCACTAAAGGGCTCCATCTGTCTCACAATACTGTGACCATCCTCGAAGGCGAGAGCCTGGTCAATGACGCCTCGGCCCTTGTAGCCTACCGGTTTGCCGTAGCTGCCGTCACCGGCGTCGTCTTCGTCTGGTGGCGTGGCACGCTGACCTTCCTGCTCGTGCTCGGCGGAGGCTTCCTCGTAGGCTTCGTCATTGCCAGGGCGCTCACCTTCGTGCTGCGCTGGTTTAGGGGGAACCGGCAGGTCATCATCGCCCTCATCCTGCTGATGCCTTCCTCACGATCGCCGTCGTCGTCCTGTCGCTGCTTGGTCAGGGGCTCACGCTGCCCTGGGTCGCAGCGAGGTTCAGTAAACCTAAAACACAGCCATGAATTTCGGAATCATTAGCACCGGCTCCCGCGGCGATGTCCAGCCTTTTGTCGCTCTGGCCCTCGGCCTGATGCGCAAAGGGCACGACGTGACCCTTGTCACCTCCGAAAATTTCAACCATTTCGTATCGGGTTTTGGCGTCCGCTTTCTACCCATCACCGGTGACAGCGAAACGACGATCAATTCGCCTGAAGCCCTGCAACTGCTCGAAGGGGGTAATGTCTTCAAATTCATTTACCATCTCATCAAAATAGGCGAGCGGACGGCTCCGCAGGCGAACCGCGATATCCTTCGGGCCTGCGAGCGCTTCGATGGGCTCATCGTCAGTGTGCTTCCACTGCCCATCGTGTATTCGATAGCAGAGAAATACCGCAAACCATGCGCCGTTGTCTTCCTGAGTCTCCCGCCGATCCCTACCCGAGAATTCCCTTACCAGGCGCTGAATGTCCGCATCCCCTCCTGGCTCAACAAGGTCTCCTACCGGTTGATCCGGCTGGCATACCGGATGTCCAGCAACCAGATCAACGACTTCCGCAAAGAGATCGGCCTTGCTCCCGCTAATCTGCTCAAGACGTTTGAGCGGAGCAACATGCTGGCCATCCTGGCCGAAAGCCAGGAACTCGTGAAGCGCCCCGCGGACTGGCCGCCAAATGCGCACGTCAGCGGCTTCTTTTATCTGCCGCCGGTCGTAAGAGCAGCGGCCCACTCCTGGGACATCGAACCTGAAGGATTGGAGCAGTGGCTGAGCGCAGGAGAGACGCCCGTCTATATCGGTTTCGGCAGCATCCCCATACCCAACCCGGCGCAATTTTACGCGGTGCTCCAGGGCGTCCTGGCCAGGAAAAGAGTAGTGCTCGGCAAAGGCTGGTCCGTACTGGCTGACCTGCCCGCGCATCCCAACCTGTTTGCCGCAAAATATTTCGATCACGATAAGCTGCTCCCCCGTTGTTCCGTCGCCATCGTTCACGGGGGCATCGGCACCATCGGCGCGGTATTGAAAAGCGGCATCCCCATCATTGTCGTATCGATCCTGGCCGACCAGCCCATCAATGGCAAGCTTATCGAGCGGCGGGAACTGGGTTTCCACATCCCCTTTAAAAAGCTAACCGCCGAAAGATTGCTGCACGCCATCGCCGCAGCTCAGTCGCCTTTGATCCTTGAGAACTGTCGTGACACCGCCGTACGCATCCGCACCGAAGACGGCGTCGGGAATGCGGTCGGGCTGATAGAAGAATATTTTGAAGGAAAGCACCGGCCTGCGTCAGCTTAGTACTGTTTCGCCGTGTTCGTCCTGTTCTGGAAATATACGGGAGAGCTGCCGCGTTCAACGCTGATGCTTCCCGAGATGGAGAAAGTCTTTGCTTCATTGGTGTAGATCAGCCCGCCCGTGACGCTGGCATTCACCCCCAGGCCCGTAAGATTATTGCCGGGCATCGGCTGGCCGATAAACCGGTTGAAATCGAAAATAGTGGGGGCCACCGTGGCGGCGCCGAAGGCGGTGAAATTGGTATTCAACGGTCTATAGGCGATTACCCCTACCGGAGCGGAGACATAAGAGATCCCGCCGCCCCAAAAAATATAACCTGCGGACAGACTCGCGTATGGCCTTATCTGCCAGCCGTGACCCGCGTTGCCGTCCAACGCCAGGCCATAAGGCACAAAAGGCTGCCAGGGAGTGAATCCCCATCCGCCGCCTGCAGACATCGCTCCTGCAGACATCGGACTCGTCACCGGCAAATGCGCCGGCAGCGTCTGCGCCCTGGGGATCAGAAAGGCGATCGATGCGAGTAAGGTTAACAGGATTCGCATAATAGCAGATTGTAGACTAAAGTTACTGATTTTTCCGCTTTTATAGGACACGACAACTAAGCAGGATCTCTACAGAATTAAATGTAACAGCAACTATTTTCAAAATTTAAGGGTTCGGATGCTTGCATATTCGGATTGTGCCTCCTACATTCGTTACACGTTACCGTTATCCTATTAGAAGACATCAACCCTATACCTTATGAAACGCGCCTACCTTACCTTGGCCGCGGCATTACTCCGCTGTGGCTATTTACGACTCTCTTTGGTTTGTTTTCTATCCCTGCATAGTATTATTACAAACGCCCAGGCTTTGGACAGTACCGATCTGCCGGTTTGAAACCTTTGTCGAAGAACACAGCAATACGGATGCGATACCCTACCTTTTCAACGGGAA
>DASYZH010000398.1:0-13081 GCA_035946435.1 Puia sp.
TACCAAAGGACAAAAGGCAAAACACGCTAAGCCAAGGAAAGGCTTAGGTGTATTAATTAATAAGAGCCGTATGATGCGAGAGTATCACGTACGGATCTATAAGGGGCTCGGGGTGAGATTCCCCGGGCCTACTTGACAATATATAAATGCTTAGACATGAAAAAGATCTTTGCCGTCATCACCCTGTTCACATTGCTACTCTCCGGCTGTAGCAAAAATCTCCCGGAAGCCGTGTTACACTCACCATCCGGCGTCAACAGTTTTGGCGTATCAGCCAGCACCGTCGTGCTTTCCCCGTCCAACGACTCGGCTACCGTCGCCGTTTTCAGCTGGCAGTCCGCCAGCTATGGCGTCACTACCCCCGTGACCTATACCTTGCAGATCGACCAGGTCTCCGATACTGGTGGTACCAATGCCTGGGGCAATGCAATCAATACGACGATCGCCACGGACAGTCTCACCAAATCATGGCTGGGAACGGATTTCAATCACATCATGAATGAACTGGGCATACCCAATGGTGTGGCCAGCACCATCGTGATCCGGCTTAAGCAGGATGTCAACCAAAGCAATGGTTCTGCCTCCACCGTCCCAACCCTCATTTCTACGCTGTCCATGACCGTGACACCCTATAAGGTCGTCCTCATCTATCCCAAACTGTATGTTGCCGGCGACTTCCTTACTCCCAACTGGACACAGCTGGACCAGCCTGGCTGGATTCTTGCATCTGTACTGAGTAATGGCGTCTACGAAGGCTATATCAATTTCGCCAATTCCGCTAATAACTTCAAGCTCTGCTCCGAACTCAGCTGGAACGGGGTTTATTTTGGCTTGGGTGCTTCCCAGACGCAAATGGGTCCCGGAGCGACATCCGGCAATCTGTGGTACAACGGACCCGCTTACGCCCGCGTGGTAGCCGACGCCAACCAGCTTACGATCAATTATACGACTACAAAATGGGTGGTGGCCGGTGATTTCAACAGCTGGAGCCTGACCGGCAACCCCATGACCTTCAATCCCGCCACCAACACCTGGACGGCTACCGGCGTCCAGATGACCGCCGGCAACCAATGGAAATTTGTAGGTGATTCCGGCTGGAACAACTGTTTTGGCGAGGACTCGAAAGGTAACTTTGTATTCGGCAATGGCAACATTGGCAATTTTACCGTGACGAAAACGGGCACCTACACCGTGACCCTCGACCTTAGCCATGGCGCCGGAAACTATACTTATTCCGTTCAATAATTTGTTACTGTTCTTATGAAGCTCATCACGCGCACATTGACATTTTTCCTGCTGCTCTCCGTCTTCGCCGCCTGTAAAAAAAGCGGTGGAGGCGGGGGCAATGGCGGCGACACCACCCGGAAGACAAGTACCCTCGATACCCCCATCTATAAAGGCGCCGACATCAGTTGGGTCACCGAGATGGAAAGTTCGGGCCGCAAATTCTATAATTCCGCCGGGACGGCAACGGATTGTTTTCAGCTCATGCAGTCGCTGGATATCAATGTCATCCGGCTCCGCGTGTGGGTGAATCCCACGGGTGGCTGGAATGGTACCCAGGATGTCGTGAACAAAGCCCTTCGGGCTCATGCATTGGGCGAGCGCGTGCTCCTCGATTTTCATTACAGCGATACCTGGGCGGACCCCGGTCATCAAACCAAGCCCGCTGCCTGGGCGAACTATGATTTTCCCACCCTCCTCAGCACCGTGACCAGTTATACCCAAGGGGTGTTGGACACCCTGAAAGCAGCGGGCGTGATGCCTTCCTGGGTACAGGTTGGCAATGAAGTGGACAACGGCATGCTCTGGCCGAACGGACAGGCTTCCGACAGTATGGCCAATTTCGCGGCGCTGGTGACCGCGGGCTATAAGGCCGTGAAGGCCGTGAGCGATACCACGCAGGTGATCGTGCATGTCTCCAATGGTTGGAACAACAGTCTTTTCCGTTGGGTCTTCGATGGACTCACTGCCAACAAGGCCCAGTACGATATCATCGGCATGTCGCTTTATCCTGTCGACGCCTGGCAGTCCTACAACGATTCCTGCGCGACGAATATGAACGATATGGTCAGCAGGTATAAGAAGCCCGTGATGATCTGTGAAGTGGGCATGCCCGAAAGCGAGGCTTCGAATTGCGAGGCTTTCATCACCGACCTGATCCATAAGGTCCGCGCGGTCCCGGGCAGGCAGGGCCTCGGCGTCCTATATTGGGAGCCGGAATGTTACAACAACTGGCAGAGCTATTCTCTCGGTGCCTTCGACAACACCGGCAAACCCACCGTCGCTATGAATGCGTTCAGCAACTAAAATCAAGCATGTGAGAACACTCTTTTTCCTGGCCTTACTACCTCTTTTCGTCACCGCGCAGTCGCCACGTGTGCACGCGAACTTCGACGAAAACTGGAAATTCCATCTCGGCAATGCCGCCGACCCCGCTAAAGACTTCAATTACCGCACCGTCGGCATCTTCGTGAAATCCGGCAAGGCCCAGGGTACCGCCATCGCCATCGATTTCAACGACAGCGCCTGGCGGACATTGTCGCTTCCCCACGATTGGGCGGTCGAGCTTCCCTTCGAGTATTCCCCCGACTCCGACGTCATGTCGCATGGCTACAAGCCGGTGGGTGGGCATTATCCGGCGACGAGTATCGGCTGGTACCGCAAACATTTTACCATTCCAACCACCGATTCCGGACATCGTGTCGTGATCCGCTTCGATGGCATCTACCGCGATAGCAAGGTCTGGATTAACGGCTTCTACCTGTGCGGCAATGCCAGTGGCTATAGCAGTTTCACCTGTGATATTACCGACTATCTGCGTTATGGGCGCGACAATGTCCTCGTCGTTCGCGTGGATGCCTCCCAGTACGAAGGGTGGTATTACGAAGGCGCCGGCATCTACCGCCACGTGTGGCTGAATGAATATAACAACGTCCACATTGCCGAAGACGGGCTCTATGTCCACTCCGCTGTCAAGCTTGCTCCGCAAAGTGCCGCGGCTCCATCGGCCGTGTCTGCCGTCGTCACCGTTGAAACCACCATCGCCAACGACAACGAAATCCCCGCCACCACCAGGGTCTCCGCCTATCTCACCAGCCGCGACGGCAAGCTGCTTGGCCGCAGCCCCGCGCTGTCCGTGTCACTCGGCCCGGGCGAAACCCGAACGCTTACCCAAACCATCACCATAGCGCATCCCATCCTTTGGTCGCCCGAAACGCCGTATCTCTACCGCGCCGGTGCGACGCTTTATGCGCCGCAGGCATCTTCCGGTGCAACTGCCGCCGGAACGGCCTCCCACTCAGGGGCCGCTGTTGTCATCGACGACGAGAAGCTCCGCATCGGTATCCGCACCATCCGTCTGGACTCGAGTGGCCTCTATGTCAATGGTGTGTACACCAAGATAAAGGGCGTCAATAACCACCAGGACCATGCCGGTGTCGGCACGGCGATGCCCGACTACCTGCAATATTATCGGGCGAGGTTGCTGAAAGAAATGGGTGTGAATGCCAGCCGTACCAGTCATAACCCGCCGACACCGGAATGGCTCGATGCCTGTGACAGCCTTGGGTTATTGGTGGTCGACGAGAACCGGTTGCTCAACAGCGGCGAAGAATATCTTGACCAGTTTCGCCGGCTGGTTGTTCGGGACCGGAGCCGTGCCAGCGTCTTTCTTTGGAGTCTCGGCAATGAGGAAGGCTTCGTACAAACCCGTCCCGTGGGCCGGCGTATTGCTTCGACGTTGATCGCCCGGCAAAAAGAGTGGGATCCTACGCGTACCTGTACATACGCCGCCGATCTTGCCAACGTCTACCAGGGTATCAACGAGGTCATTCCTGTCCGCGGATTCAACTATCGGATAAAAGGGGTCGAACCTTATCATGACGAACATCCCGACCAGCCGATCATCGGCACCGAGATGGGGAGCACGGTGACTACCCGCGGTATCTATGTAAAGGATACCGTCAAAGGCTATCTGCCGGATGAGGACATTACCGCGCCCTGGTGGGCCAACACGGCCGAACAGTGGTGGACCCTGGCCGCTGTCAATTCTTATTGGCTTGGCGGTTTCGTGTGGACGGGTTTCGACTATCGCGGCGAGCCTACGCCATATCGCTGGCCCAATATCAATTCCCATTTTGGTGTCATGGACATGTGTGGTTTTCCCAAGAATATATTTTATTATTATAAATCGTGGTGGACGGACGAAGACGTATTGCATATTTCGCCGCACTGGAACTGGAAGGGGCATGAAGGACAGCCTATTCCGGTGTGGGTCAATTCCAATGCCGACGATGTCGAGTTGTTCCTCAATGGTCGCAGCCTGGGCAGGAAGCCAATGCCCCGTAACAGTCATTTGGAATGGGCCGTGCCCTACGAACCTGGAACCCTATCCGCTGTAGCCTATAAAAAGGGTCGCAAACTCAACGCGTCCGTCGAGACCACCGGTACGCCACGCGAGATCGTGGTGACGCCGTATAAGACCACCATGCGGGCAGATGGCAGCGAGGCGACCGTAGTGAACATCAGCGTCGTCGACCGCCAGGGTAGGGAAGTCCCCGATGCCGACAACCTCATCAGGTTTCATGTCACCGGCGATCTGCATATCATCGGCGTCGGCAACGGCGACCCCAGCTGTCACGAGTCCGACAGGCCCGGCTTCGGTGCGACCGTCAACGATCCGAATGCTCCGTCCGCTCCCGATACCGCTGGCGAGCGACACCTGTTCAATGGCCATTGCCAGGTCATCCTGCAGAGCGGCTCGCGTCCCGGCATGACCCATTTCGAGGCCACCGGCGACAGCCTATATCCTGGTTCTACGGATATCTCGCTTATCATTCCCGGCCCGGCCCATTCCGTAACGAGCTGGCATCCGCCAATCGCCGCAGCCCATGGCGCCACGCCCCGAGGAGCCGCCGCGCACTCCGCAGCCGCTGCCGAGCCCCAAGCCGCCGCCAGCCCCGCACCTCCGACATCCCATCGCCCCATCACGAAGATGCTCGGCGCCGACATCTCCTTCCTCCCCGAACTGGAGAGCCGTGGCATTCATTTCTCCGACGACAAGGGCGAACGCGACGCCATAACCATCCTCAAGGATCATGGATTCAATTATATCCGCCTGCGCATCTTCAACGACCCGGCCCGCGACAGCGGTTATTCGCCGGGGAAAGGTTTCTGCGACCTCGCGCACACGCTGGTGATGGCCCGGCGGGTGAAAGCCGCGGGTCTCAGGTTGTTGCTCGACTTTCATTACAGCGACTACTGGGCCGATCCGGGAAAACAGTTCAAGCCTGCTGCATGGCGTGGCGCGGATTTCAGCGTGTTGATGGACTCGGTGTATTTCTTCACGCGCAAGGTCATCGCCGCGTTGAAGGAGCAGGGCACGTTGCCCGATATGGTGCAGGTCGGTAATGAGATCAATCACGGCATGATCTGGCCCGAAGGCAGCATCCGTCATCCCGATAGCCTGGCGCGGCTGATCTATGCGGGGATCTGCGGAGTGAAGGCGGTGGATCCCGGCTGCCCGATCATGTTACATATCGCTTTGGGCGGCCAGAACGACGAGTCCCATTTCTTTATCGACAATATGATTAGCCGGAATGTTCCTTTCGATGTCATCGGGCTGAGCTATTATCCGCGCTGGCACGGCACGCTCTCGGACCTGAAGTACAATGTCGACGATCTGGCGAAGCAATATGGAAAGGATGTGATCGTGGTGGAGTATACGCAGTTCAAGCGCGAGGTCAATGATATCGCCTTCAGCGTGCCCGGCGGACTCGGTAAGGGTACCTGTATCTGGGAACCCCTCAATACCTGGGAGCAGATCTTCGACAAGACCGGCAAGGCCAATAGTTTATTGTATCTCTACGACAACCTGAGCAAGGACTTTATAACCCCTGCGCCAGCAGCCCCCCGTCGATGACGATATTTTGCCCGGTGATGTAGGAGGCCTTGTCCATGGCGAGAAAGGCGACAGCCGGCGCTATCTCGTCCGCTTGCGCCACGCGGCTCAGCGGTGTCCGGTCGATGATGTGTTGCAGCCGTTCGGGATTCTTCAACACCGTTTCGGTGAGGGGTGTGTCGGTATAGGAAGGTGAAACCGTATTCACGCGGATGCCGTGCTCCGCCCATTCGACCGCCAGATTGCGGCTAAGCTGGATCAGTGCCGCCTTGGTCATGCCATAGGGCACACCGCTGTGGGTGTCGACAAGACCCGAAACGGACGAGATGTTGATCACACTGGCGCTCTTGCCCATCATCAGCAGGTGCAGACACATCCGGCTCAGTTCTATTGTGGCGATGAGGTTCACTTCCAGTACGTACCGCATCTCCTCGTCGCTATATTCTTCGATCTTTTTCCGCACGTTGATGCCGGCATTGTTCACCAGCACATCCAGCACACCCCACCGTTCCTCGACGGCCACCTTGATCTTCTTGCGGTCGGCCTCTTTCGACACATCCCCCGCGACACCTGTCACCGGCTTGCCTTCCGCCTGCCATAGCCGCACCTGTTCCTCCAACATATGTCTATCCCGTGCGACGATCACCACCTCCGCACCCAGGGACAGGAACTCTTCCGCGATCGCCTTCCCGATCCCTTTCGTACCTCCGGTGATCAAGGCCCGCTTCCCTTGCAAGTCCCATTTTTTCATAAATTGCCAGGTTTTAACTGCCGACTATTTTTTCTTTTTGCGCGTACCCGCCCGCGTACTCGCCGAAGCAGCCTTCTTGCTTCTCCCGGCTGCTTTCTTATGATTCGTCGTCCGCTGATATGGCGCAGCTTCTTCGGCGACTTGGAGCGAATGGGCCGGCGAGAGATCGCTTTGCAGGATACGCTTGTTCAGCAACGCATATTCTATAGCCGTCTTCACAAAATCATTGAGTGAAATGTCCGCGCTCGCCGCATAGATCGCTGCTTCGCGGTGCATTTCGGCAGGGATGCGGACGTTAAAGGAGCCTTTATACGTCTTGTTAGGTTCCTTGCCTATTCGTTGGCAGGTTTCCAGGTAATCCTCCACCGCCTCATGAAACGCTTTGATAAGTTCCTTCACAGAACTCGCTTCATAGTTAACGAGGTCGTCGATACCTTCCAGTTTACCGTAGAAAACTTCATCCGCTGCACTATATCGAGCGGACCCAAAATAACCTTTATATGTAAGCAGATCACTCATTGACCAAAGTTCACAGTTCCTAAAGTTCCAAAGTTCCTAATTCCCTCAGACGCTCCACCACCTGCCTGATCGCATATTCTTTAACAATATTCCTCGGGTGCGGCTTATGCAAGTTTATCACATTCCCATGGACATCCACAAATTTTCGTCGCGATCCGCCTGTCTTCCCCGCTCCCTCTTCCTGAAAACCCAGATAGTACAATAGCGTTGCCAACTCTTCCCAGGTGAAGTCCTTGGGAAAGGACAATAATCGTTGCAGCAATTTTTCTCTCTTTGACATCTGAAAAAGCAATTACGTTTCGAATTTTTGTTTCGATTTTTTCCGGCCAGTAGATCTGATATAACAGCTTTTTTCAGATAACATAAAAGCGATAGGGTTTCCCACCATCTGCAACTATATTTCAGTTACAAAAATACACCTTTCCCCAGATCACCAAAAACTTTTTTTTAATAACTTGCCCTATGCTCCCGGGTACACGCCTATTATCTCTCCTGCTCTTACTGGCCACCACCGCCGCTGCCCAGCCATACACCCTCCTCATTAGGAACGGATATGTGATCGACCCCGGTTCCAACCGCCACGACACCCTCGACGTGGCGATCCGGGACAACCGGATCGTCAAAATAGCAAAGGACATCGACCCCAGGAAAGCAAAGAAACAGCTCGACGCCCGCGGCCTCATCGTTTGCCCCGGCCTCATCGACATCCACACCCACGTATTCTTCGCCCCTGATTCAGCCGCCGCAAATACCTCGGCCGCCGCAAATACATCGGCCGTCGCAAATACCTCAGCCGCCGCAAATACCTCGGCCACCGCAAATACCTTGGCCGCCGCAAATGCCGCAAACGACTCCGATCTCGAATACGCCGGCGGCCCCGAAGCCCTGCACCCCGACAGCTTCAGCTTCCGTTCCGGCGTAACCACAGTCGTAGACGCCGGCAGCTCCGGCTGGCGCAATTTCCCGACCTTCAAAGCCCGCGTCATCGACCACTCGAAGACCCGCGTACTCGCTTTCCTCAACATCGTCGGCGCCGGGATGCGCGGCAACCCCTATGAACAGGATACGCTGGACATGAACGGCCCGCTCACAGCTACCTTCGCCCGCCGTTACCCAAAATACATCGTCGGCATCAAGGTCGCCCACTACCTTGGCACCAGCTGGCATCCCATAGACGCCGCCGTGAGCGCCGGCCGGATAGCCCATATCCCCGTGATGATCGATTTCGGCGAACACCTCCCGCCTATGTCGATCCGCCAATTGTTCGAACAACATCTCCACCCCCACGATATCTTCACCCATTGCTTCGCACAGCTCGAAGACCGCGAGCCGATAGTCGATCCGAAAACAAACAAGCTCAAGCCCTTCGTCATAGCAGCGCGAAAAAAAGGCATCGTCTTCGACGTGGGCTACGGCGAGATCAGCTTTGCCTTTTCTCAGGCCATCCCCGCCATCAAAGCAGGCTTTCTCCCTAACAGCATCAGCACGGACCTTCACAAGGATGCAACCCACGACATGCTCGATATTATGTCCCAATTCCTCGCACTGGGCGTCGATCTGCCCACCGTGATCGCGATGGCCTCCTCGCATCCCGCACGGGAGATTGGCCGGCCGCAGCTCGGCAGCCTATGCGAAGGCCGCATCGCAGACATCGCTATTCTGCAATTGGAAAAAGGCGATTTCGTCGCCACCGACCACATGGGGCAGGCCCTCTCCGGCGGACAAATGCTACGATGTGTCCGGACCATAAAAGACGGCCGGCTTGTCTATAGCCGCAACCGCCCCGGTCTTTGACCGTTCCCACCACTCCGGAACCTCCGAATCCTGCTTACCTTTAAGAAAAAAGCAACCCATGCGAGCAATGCCCAAACGCTATACCTCGGTGGACGAATACCTGGCCCACCAGCCCGAAGAGATCCGCGAACTGCTCGAAGACCTGCGCGAGATCATAAAAAAAGCGGCCCCCCGGGCTACAGAACGGATCAGCTACAATATGCCGGCCTATGACCTTAACGGTGTGCTGGTCTATTTCGCCGGCTACAAAGGGCATGTTGGCCTTTATCCCACGGCTTCCGGCATCAAGGCCTTTCAGGAAGAGATCGCAAAATTTGAAAACTCTAAAGGTGCGGTCCGCTTTCCTCTCGACCGCCCCCTGCCCAAAACCCTTATCACCCGGATCGTAAAATTCCGACTGAAGGAAAATCTTGAAAAAGCGAAGCGCAAGGCTTAAATTCACACCTCATTCGTAAAACTCGTCTATCATGTACCTTGCTTTTCGCCTTGCTGCCATGGTCGTCGGCCTCTCCATATTCACCGCCTCGACCGCTGCACCCGTTCCTCCAGCCGACATTCACATCATTCCGCAACCCGTCTCCGTCACGGAGAAAGCGGGACATTTCAATCTCAGCGCCACGACGCACATCCAAACCCAGGGCGACTCACTCGCCAACCCTGCGTCCTGGCTGGCAGAACGTCTTCATCTCCAGCAAGGCGGCAGCGGCAAGAACCGCATTATCCTTGAGATTGCTAAACAAAATAATAATCGCGAAGGCTATACGCTGACCGTGTCGCCATCCACCGTCCGTATCACAGCCTCCAGCCCCGCAGGCGTCTTCTATGGCATCCAGACCCTGCTCCAGTTGCTCCCTGCCGACGCCAACCTCGGCTACTATGAGTCGACACCGACCAGCAGATCACCGAAAGAGGTCTCCCTGGCGGCACCGGCAACTCCCGACGTTGCCATCCCCTGCGTCGACATCACCGACTATCCCCGCTTCGGCTGGCGCGGCCTCATGCTCGACGTAAGCCGCCACTTCTTCACGAAACAGGAAGTGGAAGAGTATATCGATCAAATGGCCCGGTATAAATACAATACCCTTCACCTGCACCTCAGCGACGACCAGGGCTGGCGCATCGAGATCAAAAGCCTACCGCAGCTCACCGCGCATGGCGCCTGGCGCGTGGCCCGCACGGGCCGCTGGGGCGAATACCTGCCCCCTCTCGCCGGTGAACCGGATACGGACGGCGGCTTCTATACCCAGGACGATATGCGCGAGATCATCCGCTACGCCGCCGATCGCTATATCACCATCCTCCCCGAGATCGATGTCCCGGCGCATAGCCTGGCACTCATTTCGTCGTATCCCAATCTCAGCTGCACCCAGCTGCCCTATCCCGTAAATCCCGGTGCACGTCCCCCCGTTCGCGAAGACAACGCGCTTTGTATCGGCAACGACTCGGTCTTCCTGATCCTCGACAAGATCTTTACCGAGATCGCCGCGCTGTTCCCCAATCCATATATCCATATCGGCGGCGACGAAGCCTACAAAGGATTCTGGGCCACCTGTCCCAAATGCCAGAAGCGGATGGCCGATGAACATCTGAACAATGTCGACGAGCTTCAGAGCTATTTTGTCAAACGAATAGAGAAGATGCTGCAGGCAAAAGGAAAAAAGCTCATCGGGTGGGACGAGATCCTCGAGGGCGGCCTCGCCCCCTCGGCTACCGTGATGAGCTGGCGCGGCATGTCCGGTGGCGTGGCTGCGGCAAAGATGGGCCACCACGTGGTAATGACACCCTGGGACTATGTCTATCTCGACCTCTACCAGGGCGAGAGCACCGTCGAACCGCCGACATATGGCATCTGCCGGCTCAAGGATTCGTATTCCTGGGATCCGGTGCCGGACAGTGTCGACGAAAACCTGATCCTGGGCGGGCAAGGCAACCTGTGGAGCGAATCGGTACCCAACTTCCGCCATGCGGAATATATGACGTGGCCCCGTGGCCTCGCGCTGGCTGAAGTCTATTGGAGTCCCAAGGCGGCGCGTAACTGGGATGACTTCACGAAGCGGATGGAAACAGAATTTGTCCGCATGGATCACGCTCATGTCAAATATGCCCGCAGCGCCTATAATGTTATCCTCACTCCTAAACGCATCCAGGGCGGCGAGATCACAGTGGGCATGTCCACCGAGATCAGCGGTCTCGATATCTATTATACCTTCGACCAGACGAACCCCGACAACACGTATGCCAAATACGACGGCACCCCGGTCAAATTCCCCGTCGGCGCCGGCCAGATCAACGTGATCACCTACCGCGATGGCAAACCCATCGGCCAGCAGGTCGACGTAAAGAAAGACGACCTCATCAAACGCGCCGCCGAGGGCCATCACGTGTATTGATCGGCTTCCAACCGCATTCCCCAAAGGGCGCTCGATCCTGAGCGCCCTTTTTCATGCACCGACGCACGCAGAGGGCCACATGAGCTTTTCAACAAACAAGATCGAGCCTTTACACAAACCTCCCGCCGCAAATCCTGCCGACCTTTGGGGTATAAAAAAAACAGTATATGGAAAAAGTTTGGTTTATCACCGGCAGCTCCCGCGGTCTCGGCCGCTCGCTCACAGAAACCGCCCTCGCAGGTGGGGCAAAAGTCGCCGCCACCGCCCGTAACCCCCGGCAACTCGACGACCTGAAACAAAAATACGGAGCACAGATCCTCCCGCTCCCCCTCGACGTGACCGACAACACCCAAATCGCGAACGCCGTCGAAAAGACCATTAAAGCCTTCGGCCGCATCGACGTCCTCGTCAACAATGCCGGCTTCGGCATCACTGGCGCCGCGGAGGGCTTCACGGAGGAGCAGGTGCGCAGCCAGCTCGAGACCAACCTCTACGCCCCCATCGCCATTACCCGCTCCGTCCTCCCCGTGATGCGCAAACAACGCTCGGGCCATATCCTCCAGATCAGCTCGATCGGCGGTCGCGTCGGCAACGCTGGTCTGTCCATCTATCTGGCCGCCAAATTCGGTCTCGGCGGGTTCACCGAAGCGCTCGCCAAAGAAGTAGCCCCCCTGGGCATTCATGTGGTGAGTATAGAGCCGGGCGGCTTTCGTACGGATTGGGCCGGCGACTCCATGACCTATGCCCCCGAAGTCGAAGGCTACGAACAAAGCGTAGGCTTCGTGATCAAATTCCTCAAAGGCAGCAACTTCCAGCCTATGGGCGATCCCGGCAAGGCGGCCAGGGTTATGATCGACCTCGTCGAAAACCCCGAGCCTCCCATCCACCTCGTCCTCGGCAGCGAAGCCGCGGCCATCCTCGAAAAGGCCAACGCCGCCCGCACCGCCGAATTCGAGAAATGGCTCCCCGTCACCCGCTCCACCGACCACAACGACGCCGGTAATTTTCTCGAAAGCGCCGCCGGCAAAGCCTTCCTCGAACGCCAGAAATAACACCAATCATCCAAATACCCAAAAGCCCCGCTCAAAAGCAGGGCTTTTCCATCCTATATTTGACACACATCAATCAAAAAACCATGCGTAACACCCTCCTGCTGATCGCCATTCTGGGCTGCTTGGCACCAGTAATTGCCCAACAAAAAACAGCTCCGACACTCCGCAGCATCCTCCTTAAACAATTCCAGACCACCTGGAATAAAGAAGAATGGTTCGTTCCCGTGAGCGTCGCCGTTGACGGCCTCACCGCACAACAAGCCATGTGGAAACCCAGTGACTCGAGCCACTCCGTGGGCGAGCTCGCGTATCACCTGTTGTTTTGGAACAAGCAGTCGCTGGATAAATTCTATGACAGGAAACCCGCGGCTTTCAATGGCGACAACAACACGACCTTCACCCACTTCACGGAAGAGACCTGGAGCACAACCGTAAAGGAGCTCAATGAAGTCATGGCGCAATGGGAAAAGGCGATCGAAGAGGCTGACGACGCCAAGCTCGCCCAATGGTACGAGACTATCGCCAATATCAATACGCATAACGCCTACCACACCGGCCAGATCATCTATATCCGCAAACTTGCCGGCAATTGGGATGCAAACAAAGGGGTGAAATAACTATGACGAGGGCCGGATTTATGGTATTTTCGCCGGGATAACCGCTAAACATGAAC
>DASYZH010000399.1:0-10727 GCA_035946435.1 Puia sp.
GAGCACCACGCGGGGATCAACCACAAGACCTTGTTCGTGAACGCCAACACAAAAGGCGTGCAGAACTATTCCCTGCAATTCGTCGTGCAGGTAGACAAAAAACCTTCATGAGTCGAATAAATCTTCATAAACACAATTCAAACTATACAAAACAATGACGCATTCGCTATTATTCGTTTTATTGCAGGCTGCTCCCAGTGGCGGCGGCGCTGGTACGATGCAACTGATCCTGCTGGGCGGTATGATCCTGGTGTTCTGGCTCTTTATGATCCGCCCACAGGCCAAAAAAGCCAAATTAGCCAAGCAATTCCAGGAGCAGATGCAAAAGGGTTCCAGGATCGTGACGATCGCCGGCATCCATGGCAAGGTCAATAAGATCAATGACGACGGCACCATCGAGATCGAGACCAGCCCTGGCAGCTATCTCAAGATCGAAAAAAGCGCCATCTCCATGGAATGGACGCAAAATCTTGAAAAAGCGACAGCTGCCGCTGCAGATAAAAAATAAATTGACAGGCCCGGCTGACGCCGGGCCTTTACTTATGTTAAGAGTCGGCCTCACAGGCGGCATCGGTTCGGGCAAATCCACCATCGCCGCCGTTTTCGAAACCCTGGGTGTCCCGGTCGCCTATGCCGATCAGGAAGCCAAACGGCTGATGAACGAAGACGCCGGGCTTCGGGATGCCATCATCCGGCAGTTTGGGGCAGACGCTTATTCCGGCGCGACCCTGAACCGCAAATACCTCGCGGAACGGGTCTTTGGCGACCCCATAGCGCTGGAACAGCTCAACAGCCTGGTCCATCCGGTAACGATCCGGGATGGGGAAAAATGGATGCTAAGCCTCGCCGACCACCATGCCTATGCCATCCGCGAAGCCGCGCTTATCTTCGAGACCCGCGCCGCGGGCCATCTCGACTTCATCATCGGCGTCTATGCCCCCGCTTCGCTGCGCATCCACCGCGCTATCCAGCGCGATCACACCACCCGGGAAGACATCCTCCGCCGCATGCGCAACCAGATCGACGAAGATATCAAGATGCGGCTCTGCGACGCAGTCATCCGCAACGACGAACAAGCTGCCGTGATCCCGCAGGTGCTGGCGCTGCATCGCCATCTTATTTCAATTTCGCCAACGCATCCTTGATCCTTGCCCAGGCCCTCTCGATATTCGCCATGCTGTTGGCAAATGAGAACCGCACACAGACCGGCTCGCCGAATGCATCCCCCATCACGGACGATACATGCGCCGTATTCAGCAGGTACATGGAGAAGTCGGCGGAGTTTTTGATGGTCGTCGTCCCAGCCGATTTACCATAGTAAGCCGATACATCCGGGAAGATATAGAAGGCCCCCTGCGGCTCGAAACATTTCAACCCGGGAATGCTGTTTACCAGCTCCATGGTCCGGACCCGCCGTTTGGCGAACTCTTTCACCATCTCATGCGAAGGCGCGAGGTCGGCCGTCAATGCCACTACCGCCGATTTCTGGGCGATCGAGTTGGTACCGCTGGTGAACTGTCCCTGCAACTTTTCGCAAGCCTTGGCGATCTCTACGTTAGAAGCCGTGAAGCCGAGCCGCCAGCCTGTCATGGCAAAACCCTTGCTCAGGCCGTTGATCACGATCACCCGGTCCTTGAGATCGGAAAACTGCGCGATACTTTCGTTCTTCCCGATATAGTTGATGTATTCATAGATCTCATCGCTGAGGATCGCGACCTGCGGATGCTTGCGGAACACGTCCGCCAGACCTTCCAGCTCCTTTTTGGTATAAACGGCCCCGGAAGGGTTACACGGCGAGCTGAACAGGAAAGCCTTCGTCTTGGGCGTGATGGCCTTTTCCAGCTGTGCCGGCGTGATCTTATAGCCGCTTTCCAGCGTGGTATGGACCTCTACCACTTTACCGCGGGCGATCTTCACCAGCTCTGAGTACGTCACCCAATACGGCGTGGGGATGATCACCTCCTCGCCCTCGTCGACGAGTGCCAGGATGACATTGGCCAGGCTTTGCTTTGCTCCTGTGGAAACAACGATATTCTCTGGTTTATAGTCCAGATTGTTATCCCGCTTGAATTTAACACAAACGGCTTCCCGGAGGTCCAAATAACCGGCCACCGGAGTATAATGGCTCCAGTTGTCATCGATGGCCTTTTTAGCAGCTTCCTTGATGTGGGTTGGGGTATCGAAATCGGGTTCTCCCAGGGAAAGATCGATCACGTCGATGCCCTGGGCTCTAAGCTCACGGCCCAGCTTGGCCATTTTGAGGGTCTCCGGCTCACTAAAGCGGGAAAGAATGGAAGATAATTGCATAATTTAGTATGATTAATGTCTGGCCTGACGGCCGCCAGGAAAATCCAAAACAGCCGCGAAATTAGGAAAAAACCATCGCGTGGGGAAAAAACCTATATTTGCCGTTCCAAAAAAAACAAACGTCAACCTCCAATGAGAGCACTGGTAAGTATTTTTGCTGCTTTATTGATCATTATCTCTGTCTACCAGCTTTCCTTTACCTGGTTCGTGAACAAGCATGAGTCGGCGATGGAAGCGAAGGCGAAGAGTTATGTCACACGATTGTATCCCCAATCCGCCGCCCAAAAATATCCTGGCGACAAAGAGGCCCAGGCCATCTACCAGGATAGCATCGATGAGTTGTATAACACACGAAGGTCGAGATTGTTGGATAGCACAAAAGATACCAAGATCACTCCCTGGGGGACGACGTATCAGAAGGCAAAAGAAAGCGAGCTGCTGCTCGGTCTCGACCTGCAAGGCGGGATGAGCGTGACGATGGATGTCGCGCTGGACGGGCTTCTCAAAGGCCTCGCCAATAACAACCACGACCCGAAGCTGTTGCAGGCGATCGCCCGCGCCGAACAAAAAAATGGCAGCAGCAATTTCATCGATCGCTTTGCGGAGGCATACAAAGAGGTCGATCCTACCGGCCATCTGGCGCCGATGTTCTCGAACGTGAACCGCAACAAGCTCAGCTACGACGCGTCGGACGCTGCCGTTCTCGCCTACCTGCACGACCAGGCCAGCGCCGCCATGCACCAAACCTTCCAGGTGCTCAACAATCGTATCAACCAGTTCGGTGTCGCCCAGCCCAATATCAACCTCGACGAGGCCCGCGGCATCATCACCGTGGAACTGGCCGGGGCACGCGATCCGGAACGTATCCGCAAATACCTGCAATCCAGCGCCAACCTTCAGTTCTGGGAAGTCTACAATCTCGGTGACCTGCAGACCAGCTTCATCAACGCGGACAAAGCCCTGCAGAACTTCCTCAACGGGGTAAAGACCACCGATACGACCAAAACGGATAGCGCCGCTACCGCGAAGACCGATAGCGCCAAAGCGAAAAAAGATACGGCTGCGAATACTGCGAATGCCAACCCCCTCTTCAAGGTCATGGTGCCCGCCGAAGGACAGCAGGACCCCAAGACGGGTCAGCCGGAGTATCCGAGCTTTATTGCCCGGAGCATGCTGAAAGATACGGCTACCGTCAACAGCTACCTCAACAACCCCGTGGTTCGCAACAAATTCCCGCAGGACCTCAAATTCCTTTGGGGAAAACAAGAGTTCGACGACGATGGCAAAGCCTATCCCTTCCTCCCGCTGTACGCCATCAAGACCATCCCCGGCACCGAGAAAGCCCGCATCGAAGGTTCCGTGATCGAGCAGGCCAGCCAGGACTTCGACCCCATCACCAGTGAGGTCGTCGTGGAAATGAGCATGAACAAGCAAGGCACGAAGGCCTGGGCCGATATGACCACCAAGAACGTCGGCAAACCCATCGCCATCGTCCTCGACGATATCGTCTATTCCGCACCCAACGTCACCGAACCCATCACCGGCGGGCAGTCCCGCATCACCATGGGCCGCGGCCGCAACAGCAACCAAAGTATCACCGAAGCACAGGATCTGGCCAACATCCTCAAATCCGGTAAGCTGGACGCCCCGGCCAAGATCGTAGCGGAAAACGTCGTAGGCCCCACCCTCGGCCGCGAAGCCGTCAACGGCGGTATGATGGCCTTTGGGCTCTCCTTCCTCGTGATCTTCATCCTGATGCTCGTGTATTACAATACGGGCGGCTGGGTGGCTAACTGCGCCCTGATCCTGAACCTGCTGTTCACCATCGGCGTGCTGAGCGCGCTGCATGCGACCCTCACCGCTCCCGGTATCGCCGGTCTCGTACTCACGGTGGGTATGGCGGTAGACACCAACGTTATCATCTTCGAACGCATCAAAGAGGAGCTCACCCGCGGCAAGAGCTACCAGATCGCCGTCAAGGATGGCTACAGACGCTCACTGCCACCCGTACTCGACGCCCACGTTACGACCATGCTCACGGCGCTGATCCTGTTCTATTTCGGACTTGGACCGGTAAAAGGCTTTGCCACGACGCAGATCCTCGGTATCCTGCTCTCCCTGTTCTGCGGTATCCTGGTCTCGCGCCTGATCACCGATTTCTACACCAATAAAAATCGCCATTTCCAATACTTCACCGGTATTTCCCGCCGCATCTTCAAACATGCGACGTTCAAATTCATCGAATACCGGAAAGTGGCCTACATGATCTCCGTCGTCGTATTGATCCTGGGCGTAGGCTCCTTCTTCCATGGTTTCCGCAAAGGCGTGGAATTCCAGGGCGGCCGCAGCTATGTGATCAACTTCCACAAACCCGTAAAACAGGACGATGTCGCATCGGCACTTAAAAGGGCCCTCACCGGCACCGAACCCGAGATCAAGACCTACGGCGATAACGAGCACCTCGAGATCACCACGGATTACCTGGTCAACAGCACCGCTCCCAACGCCGACTCGGCCGTACAGTTTGCCGTCTACGGCGCGGTCAAACAATTCCTGCCCGACGGTACCACCTACGCACAGTTCGCCTCACCCACCGCGCGCGTACGCTTCGTGGAAGGCAGCACGAAGGTCGAGCCCACCATCTCGGACGACCTCAAGGCCGGCGCGGTCAAGGCCACGGTCTTCGCCATCATCATCATCTTCCTCTATATCTCCATCCGGTTCCGCGATTGGCGCTATTCGCTGGGTACCATCATCTCCCTGCTGCACGACGTTTTCGTGACGCTGGCCGTGTTCTCCTGGCTGCACACCATCGTACCCTTCCCGCTGGAGATCAACCAGCACTTCATCGCGGCGGTGCTGACGGTGATCGGTTTCTCGATGAACGACACCGTGATCGTGTTCGACCGGATCCGTGAGGACAGCCGGTTGATGAAAGGCGCCACCAACGGCGAGATCATCAACAAAGCCGTCAACGATACCCTCAGCCGTACGATCATGACCTCACTTACCGTATTCCTCACGCTCCTCATCCTCTTCATCGTAGGTGGTGAAGTTACCAAAGGGTTCGCTTTCGCGATGCTCATCGGGGTGATCACCGGTACCTATTCCTCGATCTTCGTAGCGGCTCCCTTCCTGGTGGATTTCGCCAAAGGCAAACCCCTGGGCGGCGACAAAACTGCTACACCGGCACAAAAAACAAAGACGACTACGGCGAAAGCGTAATCGTCAATAGAGATAAAAAGAAAACCCGAAGCGCAAACTTCGGGTTTCTTATTTTTAGTGATGATCCGGCCGATGAGCAGGCTCGTGGTGCACCGGGTGATGATGCACCGGACGATGATGCACCGTGTGATGTACAGGATGGTGTACAGCGTGATGTTCAGGATGGTGCTCCTGGGCACTTGCAAAACTACACAAAGCGATAAATAAGGCAGAAGCCAATAGGACCTTCTTCATGTGATTGTTTTTTATTAAAAGATCAGTTTTTCTTGGGTTTGGAGGCAGGGGTGGTCGAAGACTTGGCGGCAGCCTGTTTGTTGGCCTTGTACCGCATGTCGGGCGTACCATCCTTTTTGGTGGGGCCGGCGGGCTTGTTCTTGGCGGCATCCTTGTTGGCCTTGTACCGCATATCCGGCGTACCATCTTTCTTGGTAGGGCCGGCAGCAGTGGCAGTCTTCGTGGTGGCAGGCTTGGTTTTGGCGGTCTTAGCAGGCGTCGTTTGAGCAAAAGAAAGTCCGGCAAAAGCAAGCAACAAATTGACAATCAGGACAAATCTTTTCATACTGGGTGTTTTTTTGTTGTAAACGAAAAAACCCTTATATTATTACTACCCCTTAACCACTACTTAACTATTTACGTTATGTAGTCAGATCAATGCTTAGCAAATTTGCATTCCATGCGCTCGTCAACCTTAAAATGGATCGTCCTCTCGGCCACATTGCTCGCAGCCATCGTGGTCACCGTTCAGCTTTACTGGTTGAAAAAGGTATATTCCTATGAGCAGCGGCAGTTCAATGTCAATGTCGTAAAAAGCATCCGCGGGGTCTTCGAAGACCTGGAGATGAACGACCAGGCCGGCGTCATTGTCAAAGACCTCATCGACGCCCCCGCCGATAACTATTTCTCTTTCAAGGCCGATACCATTCCCCCAAAAGATTCCCTGCTGTTCTATATCCAGGACGAGTTCGCCGATTTCGGGGTGCTCACGGACTGTAAATTGGGGGCCTACAGCGTTTCCGACAAAAAATACGTCTACCAGGATTTTGTCCCCGCCCCGGCGTCGCGCTACGCCACCAACAAAGCGTCTTCCCAGGAACTACCGGTCTACAACAAGCCCTTCGACTATATCGTCCTCTATTTTCCGCACCGCCAGGAATACGTCCTGGAACAAATGGACTTCTGGATCGTAAGTACCGTGGTCCTCTTTCTCGCCCTGATCGGCCTGGCTGCCAGCCTGTTCTATTTCTACCGGCAGAAATTCCTGGCCGAGATCCAAAAGGACTTCGTCAACAACTTCACCCACGAGTTCAAGACCCCCCTGGCCGTGATGAAGATTGCCGCCGACGTCCTCTCGCAGGGCACGATCCTCCAGCAGCCGGACCGCCAGGAACGCTACGCCACCATCATCCGGAATCAAACGGAGCACCTCCAGAGCCAGGTAGAACGGCTGCTGCGAACGGCTTCCATCGAGACCAAGGACCTGCCCATCAACAAAGAAGAGGTAGACCCGCATCAGCTCATCGAACAGGCCCTCGGCAAGGTCCAGCCGCTCATCGAACAGAAAAAGGCCAAGGTCGAGCTCAAGATCGAAGACCTCAACGGTACCCGCGGCCGCGTCCACGCGGATAAGGCCCACCTCGAGCTGGCCGTCGTCAACCTCCTGGAGAACGCCCTGAAATACTCCTCCGAACCGCATATCGTGGTGGAGACCGGCCATTCCGACGACGACTTCTTTATCTCGGTTAAAGACAATGGCGTAGGCATCGAAAAACAATACTTGAAGAATATCTTTAAAAAATTTTATAGGGTTCCCACCGGAGATATCCATGACGTCAAGGGATTCGGTTTAGGCCTGAATTTTGTCAAACGGATCATCGACGCCCACAAAGGCAAGATCAAAGTCAACAGCCTGCCGGGCATCGGAACGGAATTCCGATTATTCATTCCTCTTAACTAAGACTATGCAACAAGCGTCAAAAGTAAAAGTGTTATTGGCGGAAGACGACCTTTCCCTGGGATATGTCATCAAGGATAATTTGATCGACGCCGGTTATGAGGTAGTCCTGTGCCCCGATGGCCAGGCCGCAATCGACAAATTCGACAAGAACGAGTTCGCGATCTGCCTGCTCGATGTCATGATGCCCAATAAAGATGGGTTCGCCGTCGCCAGAAAGATCCGCCAGCAAAGCGATATGGTCCCCATCCTCTTTCTCACGGCCAAGTCCATGGAAGAGGACAAGATCAAAGGCTTCCAAAGCGGGGCCGACGATTATATCACCAAGCCCTTCAGTATCCAGGAGCTCCTGATGCGCATGGAAGTGTTCCTCCGCCGGACCAGGAAAATGCACTCGGAAAAGTCCGTCACTTTCACCATCGGACAGCTCAATTTCTCCTATACGGACCTGAAACTGACCATCGGTTCCGAGGTTTTTAATCTAACGCAAAAGGAGGCGGACCTACTGAAGTTCCTTTGCGAACACTCCAATCGCATTTTGAAACGGGAGGAGGTATTGCTCAACGTTTGGGGCAAAGACGATTATTTCCTGGGCCGGAGCATGGACGTGTTCATCACCAAGCTCCGCAAATACTTCAAGGCCGATCCGCAGGTCAACCTGGAGACCATCCATGGCGTCGGATTCCGGTTCAACACGCCCCAGTGACCCTGCCATTTTGAAAAACAGCCTGCCATTTTAATAATTTATCTTGCCAATCTTAATCAGGACTTAACCCCTGATTAACATCCAAATAGAATAGTTTTGCACACTCTAAATCTCAATCGCTCGACCTATGTTTAAAAAGTGGCTTCCCTTGTTTCTCGGTTTTTGCATCAGTAGTGTCTGCGCCCTTGCCCAGCCGGTAATGGATACGCTGCGCCTCTCGTTGCCGGCTGCCGAGAAGATGTTCCTGGACAGCAATTACCAGCTGCTGGCCCAGCGATACAATGTCGATGCTAACCAGGCCCTCGTGATCCAGGCCAAACTCTGGCCCAACCCTAATTTCCAGATCGGGCACACGCTTTTTTCCGGCACCCTGAACCAGTTCTTTCCCACCGGCGCCAACGACGAAACGACCATGGGGCTTTCCCAACTGATCCTGCTGGCCGGAAAACGCAATAAAAGCATCAAGCTGGCGCAGGCTAATGTCCAGCTTTCCCAATACCAATTCTTCGATCTCATGCGGACCCTGAAATACACCCTCCGCACCGATTTCTTCCAGATCTATTACCTCCGCAAATCGGCCCTGGTCTATGACGCGGAGATCAAAGCACTGCAACAGATCTCCACCGCCTTCGCTTCCCAGGAAGGCAAAGGCTATATCTCGGAAAAAGAGGTCGTCCGGATCAAGGCCCAGCTCTACAGCTTTACCAGCGAATACAACGACCTGATCAACCAGATCAACGATACGGAAAGCGAGCTGCGGCTGATCCTGCAAACAAAGCCCACCCACTTCATCGACCCGGATGTCGATTCCGCAAGCCTCACCGCCCTGGATCCATCCAAATATCCGCTGACGACCCTCATCGACTCGGCCTATCACAATCGCACCGATCTCCAGATCGCTCATGCCAACACGACCATCAACCAGCTCCAATACAACTATCAGAAAGCGCTGGCCGTGCCCGATCTGACCCTGAGCCTGGGCTATGACGAAGCCGGCAGCTTCCTGTACAACTACTATGGCATCGGCGCCTCCATCGACCTGCCGGTCTTCAACCGCAACCAGGGCAATATCAAGAACGCAAAGATCCTCATTGAAAGCACCCGGGCAACGGAAAAAAGCACCCGGGCAACAGTCGACGAGAACGTCACCCGCGCACTCCAAAAAGCCTTCGATGAACAAAAGCTGATGCACACCATCGATCCCAAATTCTTCGGCGATTTCGAACGGCTCATGCAGCAGGTCCTCATCAACTACCAAAAGCGGAACATCAGCATCCTGGACTTCCTGGATTTCTATGATTCCTATAAACAAAATACGCTGCAGATCAACACCATCCAATTCAACCTCGTCAGCGCATTCGAAGACATCAACTATTACACAGGCACGAATTTCTTCAACTAACCAATATGCAAAAGTTCTTCAATACCGGCAAACAACTGCTCACCCTTCTTTTCATCGGCGCCGCCCTGCTGTTCCAGTCCTGCGAGAACAAGGAAAAAAAGCCTGAGGCAGACAAGGGGTATACCATCCCCGATACCGTGATGCAGTCATTAAAGATAGACACCGTCGGCATTTCTCCCCTGGTGAATGCGATCACCCTCACCGGTAAGGTAGGGACCAACGACGACAATGTCGTCCCCGTATACTCGCTGGTCAGCGGGAATATCAATGACATCAGGGTCAATCTAGGCGACTATGTCCAGGCCGGTCAGCAGCTCGCCGTGGTCCGCAGCCAGGAGATGGCCCAATACAGCAGCGACCTGCTGAATGCCGAGACGAACCTGAATATCGCCCAGAAGAATCTCGATAAGACCATCGACATGTATCATAGCGGCCTCGCCTCGCTCACCGATTCGCTGAGCGCCGAAGTGGCCCTGCAACAGGCCAAGGCCGAGCTGAGCCGCGTCCATCGCGTACTCTCGATCAACGGCGGCAATACCCAGGGCGATTACGTTGTAAAAGCCCCCATCGGCGGGTTCATCGTTCAAAAGGGCGCCACCAACAACATGACCATCCGCGGTGACAACCAAACCAGCCTGTTCACGATCTCCGATCTCAAGAATGTCTGGATCCAGGCCAACGTCTACGAGTCCAATATCAGCTATATCCACCTCGGCCAAACGGTAGACGTCACGACCCTCGCCTACCCCGGCCGGGTCTACCAGGGAAGGGTCGACAAGATCATGAATGTCCTCGACCCCACCAGCAAGGTCGAAAAAGTTCGCGTAGTGCTGCCCAATCCCGATTATTCGCTGAAACCGGAGATGTATGCCAGCATCACGGTCAACGACCAGGAGAACCGGCAGGCACTCAGCGTACCCTCCTCTGCCGTCATCTTCGACAACAGTCAGTATTATGTGCTGGTCTATCACAACAAATCCGATGTGACGATTACGCCCATTAAATATATCAGCCAGGTAGGTCAAACGACCTTTATCGGCGGGGGTGTCAATGTGGGCGAGAAGGTCATTGCATCCCAGGCGATCCTGATCTATAATGCGCTGAACAGCTAGCGGACTACTACCTAACGACCTGCG
>DASYZH010000400.1:0-42608 GCA_035946435.1 Puia sp.
CCTCTTATGGACAGCTGCCTAACCAGCTGGCCGGCACGACCCCCGGCACCACCGCTCAATATCCTTATATCGCCACCATGGGCAGCGGTCAGGTGCAATATCTCATGAATGGTAACCTGGCCAATACAGTATATGCGCCAAATCTCATCAGCCCTACCCTCACGTGGGAGAAGGTGCAAACGACCAATTATGGCGTCGATTATGGGTTATTCAACAACAGGCTGTCCGGGTCCTTCGACTACTACATCACCTATACGAAGGACATGCTGGTCGCCAGCCACCAGCTTCCCGCGGTCCTGGGTACTTCGGCTCCGCCCACCAACTCGGCAGACCTTCGTACCAATGGATGGGAACTGTCCACTACCTGGAGCGATCACCTGGTCCACAATAAACTTTCTTACTCGGTCGCCGTAGGGCTGGCGGATGCTCAAAGCGTTATCACCAAATATGGCAATAATCCTTCGGGGTATTTGCTGGATTTTATTCCCGGTCAGAAGCTCGGCAATATCTGGGGTTACGTCACGCAAGGATTTTACCCGACCAATGCCGCAGCGCAGGCGGTGAATAATTCGGCGCTGGGGGGATATACCTGGGTCGCGGGGGATATCCAATATAAGGACTTTTCGAAGACGGGAATCATCGGCCCAGGGCAGAATACCCTCGCGAATCATGGAGACCTGGCGTTGATCGGAAACAATACGCCCCGATATAAGCTGAGCGTCAACCTGAGTGTAGCTTATGCCGGGTTCGATTTCAGGGCTTTTGTCTTTTCCGTGCTGAAGGATCAATATGATCCGATAAGCAATTATGTGTTCGGGGCTTTTGCTCAAAACGAATGGAACCTTCCCTATAAAGGGACGATGAATTACTGGACTCCCACCCATACCAACGCCTATTTTCCTACCCCGGGCTTCGGCCGGAGCGGAAACGACCAGACGCAAACCCATTTTCTGCAAAACTCCGCCTTCACGAGGTTGAAGCAGCTCACGCTGGGCTATACGCTTCCGCGGTCGACCATTCGCAGATGGAAATTAGAAAGAGTAAGATTCTATGTGTCGGGGAACAACCTGCTTACGCTCACTAAAATATACCAGGGTTTCGATCCCGAGCTGGTGGACTTGCACGGA
Organism: Puia sp.; assembly: GCA_035946435.1. Classification (GTDB taxonomy): domain Bacteria; phylum Bacteroidota; class Bacteroidia; order Chitinophagales; family Chitinophagaceae; genus Puia. The sequence goes on from DASYZH010000400.1 coordinate 1,128, forward strand.
GGCAGCTTTATGACCTATCCGCTTAACAGGTCCTACTCTTTTGGTGTCCAGGTAGGTTTATAAGGTGGTCTTCATTTAAAAAAAATTACGATGAAAAAGCGTTTTATATTTCTCTTTCTGCTGGGTACAGTGGCCCTGGCCTCTTGCAAGAAAAATAATTTTCTGAACCTCAATCCGCTGAGCAGCATCAGCCCGGAGAATTTCTTTTCCAGTGAAGCCGATCTCCAGCTGTATTGCAACCAGTACTATGCCAACCTGCCCGTCGAGTATTTTGCGGAGACCGACGATAATTCGGATGATAAGGCGAATATCACCCTCAATACTTTTTTGGCCGACACGTATACCATCCCGACGAGTGCCAACGGCACCGGTTGGAATTTCTCCAACATCCGGACCTATAATTTCTTTCTTGCCAATTACCAAAAGGCGAACTTAGGTGACAGCATTGAAAATATCTATGTCGGGGAGACGCTTTTCTTCCGGGCGCTGAACTATTTTCAACTGGTCCAGCAGTATGGCGATGTTCCCTATATCGACAAGTATATTGTGGACACTACGACGACGGCCCTCTATAGTGCGAAGACACCGCATAAACAGGTGATGGATTCGGTGTTGAGCGATATCGATTTCGCGGTAGCTCACCTGCCGTCTCCCTCGCAGGCGGCCAGCGGGCGATTGAATATGTACCAGGCACTTGCCTTGAAAGCCCGCATCTGTCTTTGGGAAGGGACCTACCGGGAATATTGGCAGGTGGGTGACCAGGCCACGTATCTACAGGCGGCGGCGGATGCTGCGGAGCAGATCATGAGTTCCGGCTTGTATAGCATTTATACTACCGGGAATCCGCAGACGGATTATTACAATCTTTTCGTTCAGTATCATCTTGATAACAACCCGGAAGCCATTATGGCGCAGTTGCAGTCCGCCAATGTGCTGATGAACAATGACGATAGGAATTTAGGCCAATATGGCGATGGATATAGCAAGGCTTTTGTCAGGTCCTTCCTATGCACCGATGGCCTGCCTACCGCACTGAGCCCGTTGTATAAGGGGGACGATTCGCTCCAGCAGGAGATCGTCAACCGCGATCCCCGGTTCAGGCAAAGCATAGCAACCCGGGGCTTCGATTTCCTGGGTACGGACACGATCACCCTGCCGCGGATAGGCACGAATGTTACCTCTACGGGTTACGAGCCGATAAAAGGAAGGACGGGAAATATCGCGGATTGGAATGCCAGTCAGAGTGTCCTCGAACACTTCATCTTCCGTTATGCCGAGACCCTGCTTATCGAGGCCGAAGCGAGGGCTGAGCTGGGTACCTGCACCCAGGGTACGCTCGACAGCACGGTCAACAAGCTGCGGGACCGGGTGGGGATGCCCCATATGGTCATCGCGAGCCTCGTGAAGGATCCGAACTCCTATTTCCCCGCACTGCCCGTGTTGATCGACGAGATACGCAGGGAACGCAGGGTGGAGCTTAGCGCGGAAGGTTTCCGGTACAACGATCTGCAGCGTTGGCATGCGGGAACGCTGATCAATAACCCCGAGGCGATCCTGGGCATCAAACTATTGCCGGCTGTGATGGCCCAATATCCGCAGTCGCAGGTAAGCTCGATCGTAGTGAACCCTAGTAACTATGTCGAGGTATATCCCAGCATGACCAATCTGACCTGGAGTGATAAAATGTATCTGAATCCGATTCCGATCGAAGAACTAACTTTAAATCCCAAACTGACACAAAATCCCGGATGGTAATTATGCATAAAATGTTAACTTTTATCGGCTGCCTGCTCTGCACGGGCGCCATCGCGCAGACCGCGCCTCCCGCACCCTGTGGCCCCGTACCCACCGCCGACCAGGTCGCCTGGCAAAAAATGGAAATGAAAGCATTTGTTCATTTTACGGTCAACACGTTTACGGACAGGGAGTGGGGACTGGGTAGCGAAAAGGAAACGGTGTTCGACCCTACGGCCCTGGATGCCAATCAATGGGCCAGGGTGCTGCAAGCCGCCGGCTTCAAGGAAATGATCGTGACTGCAAAACACCACGATGGGTTTTGTCTTTGGCCGAGCAAGTATACCGAACATTCCGTTAAGAACAGTCCTTACAAAGGCGACGTCGTCAAAGCGGCGAGCGAGGCCTGCAGGAAATATGGCTTGAAATTCGGCGTTTATCTTTCTCCCTGGGACCGGAACAATGCGCAATACGGCCGGCCCGAATACATCACGTATTATCGAAATCAATTGACGGAGCTGCTGTCCAACTACGGTCCCATAAGCGAATTATGGCTCGACGGTGCCAATGGAGGGGAAGGCTACTATGGAGGGGCCAATGAAAGGCGGACGATAGACAGGCGGGTGTACTACGACTGGCCCACTACGATTAGGCTCGCGCGGCGGCTGCAACCCCATATTTGTATTTTCAGCGACGGAGGACCTGACATCCGGTGGGTGGGGGATGAAGAAGGCTATGCCGGGGAGACGGACTGGTGTACCGTTACACGTGATACCTTGTATCCGGGCAAGCCGGACATCAATGACCTGTTGATCCACGGTTCGGCTTCCGGCGCTGATTGGGTACCTGCGGAGACCGACGTGTCTATCAGGCCCGGTTGGTTTTACCATGCAAAGGAGGATAGCCTGGTCAAGACACCGGAGGAATTGTTCGGGATCTATCTCAAGTCGGTGGGGCGCGGCGCGACCCTACTGCTCAACCTGCCGCCGGACAGGCGGGGCCTTTTGCATGAAAATGACATCGAGTCGCTTCGGGGTTTCAGGAAGCTGCTGGATGAGGCCTTTGGCCATAACCTGGCTGCGAGGGCGAAGGTAACGGCGGATAATGTGCGGGGTAATGCGGGCGAATTCTCGGCGATGCATCTTACGGATGGGGACCCCGATACGTATTGGGCCACCGATGATGGGAAGACCTCGGGTAGTTTTGACATCGGGCTGAAGGAGCCTCGTTTAATAAAATACGTCGTATTGCAGGAATATATACAGCTGGGCCAGCGCGTAAAGGCATTCAATGTGGAGGCCTGGGTCGATGGGTCCTGGAAAAAGGTGGCCGAGGGTACTACGATCGGTTACAAGCGCATCCTGCGGATCGAGCCGGTGACGACGTCCAGGGTTCGTGTGAACATCACGGATGCAAAAGCATGCCTGGTCTTGTCAAATGCGGCATTATATTAATATCTTTAGTGCGCAAAAATCGAATCGATGAGATTTAAGGTAATCGCTTTTACGCTGTTCCTCTTCGTTAGTTCCAAGACCTTCCCGCAGCATCTCACTTTCCTGACGGCTTCCGATACCGCCGGCGTCCCCGCGGAGATCGAAGACCCCGAATGCATCGGGATAAACAAGCAGCCCGCCCACGCTACCCTGATGCCCTATGCGAATCTCAAAGAAGCGCTGAATGCGGACAGGCACGCATCTACTTTCTGCAGGTCGCTCGATGGAATGTGGAAGTTTAGCTATGTATCCTGGCCCCAGCAACGGGCAAAGGATTTTTACCTGCCTTCGTATAATGTCGATAGCTGGAACGAGATCCGCGTGCCGTCGAACTGGCAGGTGGAAGGCTATGGCACCCCTTATTACAGTAACTTCACCTATATCTTCAAAAAGGACTTTCCTCACGTGATGAGTACGCCCCCCGTGAGCTGGACGGCCTACAAGGAGCGAAACCCCGTGGGCAGCTACCGGCGGGATTTCACCGTTCCCGAAAGCTGGGCGGGACGCCGCATTCTTGTCACCTTCGACGGCGTCGATGCAGGCTTTTTCCTCTGGATCAATGGAGAAAAGGTGGGCTACAGCGTCAATAGCCGGAACGCTGCCGAATTCGACATCACGGACAAGATAAAACCCGGGAAGAATGTCATTGCCGTCGAAGTATATCGTTTTACGGTGGGCTCTTACCTGGAAGACCAGGACATGTGGCGGCTAAGCGGCATCTTCCGGAATGTCACGCTCTGGAGCTCGCCCAACTATCACATCAGGGATTTCGCCGTCACTACCCGGCTCGATGCCCGGTACAGGGACGCCACGCTGAGCACAGTCGCGAAGATCAGGAACGACGGCCCCGAGGCAACGGCGCCCCGGCGTCTTTCCATGGATCTCTACGATGGCGAAAAGCTCATCGGCAACGCCACAGCCGACGTGCCTGCCTTACAACCCGGCGAGGAAAAGCCCGTCACGGTCGAGCTGCCGGTAAAAGCACCGAAAAAATGGACCGCGGAAACCCCTTTTCTGTATACGACCGTGCTTACCCTGCACAATGGCGAACATCCGGAGATCATCTCCGCAAAAACGGGCTTTCGCTCCATCGAGATCAGGGGCCGTCAATTTCTGGTCAACGGCGTGCCGATAAAGCTCAAAGGCGTCAACCGCCACGAGAACTGGCCGGACGACGGCCATGCCGTCACGGAAGAGCAGATGATCCGCGATATCGTGCTCATCAAACAGGCCAATTGCAACCACGTCCGCACCTGTCATTATTCCGACGATCCCCGCTGGTACGAGCTCTGCGACCAGTACGGTATCTTTGTCCTCGCGGAAGCCAACCTGGAATGCCATGGCAGCTGGGATGAATTCAATGAAGACCCGCGCATAAAAGCCGCGATAATAGATCGGAACGTGGCCAATGTCGAGAATTTCAAGAACCATCCTTCGGTGATTATCTGGTCGCTGGGCAACGAGTGCGGCAGCGGTGGATCGAATTTCCGGGCAGCTCTACGCCGCGTCCGGGAGATCGACCCTACCCGTCCCACCCATTATCAGGGATTCGGCTTACGCGGTGACAACCCGGCCGACATCGAAAGCCAGATGTACGATGCAGTAGACGTACTGGCTGCGGCAGCTAAGGATACCACGATAAAAAAGCCCTATTACCTATGCGAGTATGCGCATTCCATGTTTAATTCCATGGGAAGCGTGGAAGACTATAACAAACTCTTCGACGACGAGCCGAATCTGCTCGGCGGCTGTATCTGGGAATGGCAGGACCAGGGCATCTATAACCGGATAGACCCACACCACCCGATCACCGCCTACGGCGGCGGATTCGGTGAAGTACCCAACGATCATTATTTTATCCACAAGGGGGTCGTATTCTCCGACCGCAGCCCCAAGCCGCAGTACCCCGAGCTCAAACATGCCTACCAATGGATCTCCATTTACCCGGTGGGCCAGCGGTTTATGATAAAGAACCGATATCAATTCACCAATCTCGACCAATTCCGGGGAAAATGGACCCTGGCGGAGAACGGCGTGATCCGCGATAGCGGAACGCTCCGGGACGTGGCCGTGAGACCGGGCGACTCGACGATCCTGCCAATACCCCGTTTGGACCTGTCAAAACCGGGAACCGAATATATCCTGCGGATCGCATTTGAAACCAAAACGGATGCGCTATGGGCGCCGGCGGGTTTCGAAGTTGCGGCTCAACAGCTCATCCTGGCTAAAAATCCTGAGAAGCCTGGCAGCAACGCCGGATCGACGCGTGTAATGACGCTCGCCTCGGCGTCCCCGGCCGTATCCGTAACCCCGGATGATTCGATTATCGCTGTCACTACGGGTAAATTTCGCATCCTGTTCAGCAAGACTACGGGCAGGATCGCATCCATAATTGCCGGGGGTCGGGAACTGCTGTGCCCGAACGGCGGCCCCGTGCTGCACCTCTGGCGGGCACCCCATCGGAAGGACGACATGTGGGCCTATCCCACCTGGCATCGATACGGGCTGGATCAATTGACCTGGGAGGTCGTTAGCATTACCCACAAAGCCAGCGATACGGCCGCGGAAGTGTCGGTGGAGCTCAACGGAAAAGGCAAGGAAGATTTTACCGTTCATCATCTTGTGACCTATACGATCACGGGCGATGGCACTATCAAGGTGGATAACGATGTCTCCTTTAGCCGTGCCGATATACCGCTCGCACGCCTGGGAGTCAGGCTGCTGTTATCGCCGGAATTCGATAATTTCAGCTACTACGGCCGCGGCCCCATGGAGAATTATCCCGACAGAAAGGCCGGCTCCGATATTGGAATATATCAAAGCAGCGTTGCGGCTCAGCTCACGCGGTATGAAAAACCCATGGAATGCGGCAATCACGAAGACGTTCGATGGGCGCAGGTAAGCAACACGGCAAGTGCGATCAAGGTCATCGATGATCAGGAATTGCTCCAGGTCTCTGCCCTGCCGTACAAAGACGAAGAGCTGGAGCCCGTGGAATACCGTATCGATCTGCCCAAATCGTCATCGACCGTGCTATGCATCTCGGCAAAGACACTCGGCGTCGGCTCCTGGGGCTGCGGACCTAAACCGCTGGATCAATACATCCCGATGTCCAGGCCGCAGCGGTTCAGTTACATTCTTCAATTAAAATAAATAATATCATTGTGCGGATGTCGTGAACGCCACAGACGCTTTCAGCTTTTCCCAACTTACTTCGATCCTTCCGCCTTTGTCGGGTGCTTCGGCGGCTCCTTTGTCGGCTCCTTTATCGGCTCCTTTGTCGGCGGCGGCCCGCACTATCGCTATCGTCAGCAATTCCACGCTCTCCGGCAAGGCGGCTGTGGACATCGGTACCCGGAGAACATCGTTCTCTGGCTTGTACTCCGTACCCCAGATAGTAGACTCTTTGTTGAACATCATGGTCCAGCCGTTTTTTGACGGTAGCGTGAAGATGGAATACTCCCCCGCGGGAAGTTCCCTGCCATCGAAATAAATGGGCTCACTGAGTGTAAGTTTTGTGGCCGCGTCGGCGCCTGTGCGCCAGAAGCGATCATAAGGAACTACTGCCCCGTATATGACCCGCCCTCTAACGGCAGGACGGGAATACCTGATCTTGATCACTGCGTCCCCGATGACCGTTTGTACCGAATCCAGCTTATTGATTATAGGAGCATGCGGATGGAGCTGTTCCTTTCCCACATTCGCCGTGATCACGGAATCCATATTCAGGAGTGGAACAGCCGTCCCGATGATATTGAAGGACGTCCCCATACCATCGATAGAGCGAAGATCCCCTTTGTGGTCAAGCGATAAGTGGAAGATCCCCATAACGGTACTGCCGGCGGAATAATGCCCGTCGCTTATTTTTCGGATCACAAAATGCCTGGCGCTGTTGAAGACGATATGATGACTCACCAGGCTATCGCCGTTTTTCCCGGGCGCAAAATTTACCAGCAATGCGGGCATATACACAAGCACATACCCGCCCAGAGAATTGGCGACCATGATCTTGACAGGATACTTTCTCGTGCTGACCTTATTGCCTCTCCGCATCTCGATATAGGTGGTGTCGTTCTCATAATAAAGCTTGTAGGAAAAAAGCACCTGCGAGTCCTTCCCCGGAACGGGTATGTACATATTCCCCGCAGCAGCTTTTAGCTCGCCATTCGGGAAAAAGGTTCCTTCCAGCCGGCTTACGGTTACACCCTCGGTGAGATCGGCCACATTAATGGAGAAATGGTAGCCTTTCAGCTCATAATCCCCGATCGCCGTGGTATCTTTTCCGAGGGTATAGATCAACCCGCCTTTTTTGTCATGGGGCCTTTGCGCCTGCGTCAAATAAAAGAAGAATAATAGCGGAAAGGATAATAAAACCTTTGACATACAAATAGTTTATTTATAAAATATCCAGATCGCGTGCTACATAATAACTCGGTACAAGTGGTCTGAAACTGGTCTTGTTCCTGAGTTTTGAAATGTCCATAATACCTTCAAATGGCTTTGCCAATGGCCCTTCTGCGGGATCAAATGTGTCGGCTGCCAGCCCAAAAGAGTCAACAAGCTCATACAAGCTAATAGGCGCATCATCGGCCACATTGAATATTTCCCCATCGAGCCCATCCGTATGAAGCAGTATAAGTAAAGCCTGGGCAACATCCAGATGATGTACCATATGCATTCTGTAGCCGGAGTGACGTTTCCATTTTTTCAATACAGGTATTATCTCTTCTATATGAGGATCCTTATCGCCATAGACAAAACCTAAACGCAGAACACGTACATCGAGGCCCGTGCTTTTATGAAGCGCCATGAGGTCCTTCTCCGCCGCAATTTTGCTCGACGAGTATGCTCTGGGGTCATTACTATTCAACAGATCATCTTCCCTGGATGGACGTTGGTTGTCTGAGCCATATACATTGCCGGTACTCGTAAAGATAAATCTTTTAACACCCGCGGCAATCGATGCATTGGCAAGCGCCAACGTTCCTGCATGATTTGTCTTTATAATGCCTTCATTGTCGGTAAAGCTACGGAAGAAGGCAGCTATATGTATAACCGTGTCGATATCTTTTACAGCGGGTGGTAAAGTATCCGCGCTATTCAGATCTCCGATGACAACCTTGGCGCCCAGCTGGACCAATGACGATGCTTTTGCGGCATCACGCACCAGGATCCGAACGTCATAGCCCTTCGCTAAAATGCGGGAAACAAATCTGCTGCCTACCTTCCCCGTAGCGCCTGTTACCAGAATTTTCATACTTCTTTTGACGCAAAGTTCCGGATAGAATGGAGTTTCCTGCTAACGAGAATCAAACCATAAAGTATGATTTTCAAACTTTCGGTCTCCGGAGCGATTGGGGAGTAACACCGGCTACCCGTTTAAAATAGTTGTTGAAATAGGTGGGATATTTAAAACCCAGGCCATAGGCAATGTCCGCCACACTCCAATCCGTGTGTACTAAAAGAGCTTTCGCTTCTATGGCAATACGCTCCGCGATGTGTACAGAGGTCGGCTTGCCGGTAACATCCTTTACTGAGCGGTTAAGGTAGTTTGGGTGCACCGAGAGGCTCCTGGCAAAGTCCTGTGCCGTCCTTAGCCTGAGCGGTTGTTCGGTGTTATCTATAGGGAATTGTCTTTCCAACAATTCCATAAACGACCAGGCGATCCTCGTGGCCGCGTTTTTGTGTTGCGGTTCATTTTGCGGCGGCTGGATCCTCAATGCTTCGTGAAGAAGGAGTGCGATACAGTTCTTGAGCAATTCGTCCTTCTGATAATAATCACTGCTATGTACGGCGAGCATCTTTTCAAAAAGCCCGGTGATGAAGACAGCCTGTGCTTTGTTAAGCTGAACCAACGGCATTCCATCGGACCTGAATAGCGGGGAGTTTTGCAAGATCTCCGTCCGCTCCCTGCTTGCAATAAAAGCTTCTGTAAAAAGACAGGCATAACCTTTTCTCTTTTTGGCATTGCGCACAATGGAATGAGGAATATTGGGATTGACAAAAAACAGAACGGTATCATTTATCTCCAATAACTTATCACCATAGTAAATGGTCATATTGCCCGTGATCAGGACGATCTTATAAAAATCGCGTCTGCCATGGCCCGCCGATCGATTGGCGGATTCCGCTAACGCGTGGATCTTAAAACCTTTTAGTTTTAGATCTTTTGTAATTGATTCCGGAACACCGGATATGGTTCGGGTTGCCATTTCGTAAAACTATGACATTTGCAACTTTCGGGGAGAAAGCGTATATTGTGAATATTTCCAATATGTATGAAATGCCGATCGACCATAGGGTTGCTCCTGGCCGTTCTGTTCTACAGCTGTCTCCGGGCCAATGCGCAAAATGCGTCTGGTGTCGTCAATTCCTATTACCAGGTAACGGCCATCAATCCCCCAATTAATTCAGTGACTGTCGACGATGCTACTGGCCTGTATCCGGGTCAGCGGGTGCTGCTTATCCAAATGAAAGGAGCTACCATCAACAGCGCGAATGCTTCCACTTACGGGGATATCGCAGCTATCGGCGACGCGGGTAACTACGAATTCGGTACTATTTGCACCATTAACGGCAATGCCGTCACGCTTATGGCGAACTTGCTTAACTCCTATGATCCCACCGGAAATGTTCAGCTTGTTTCGGTTCCCTCCTATGGCTCGGTGATCATTTCGGGTACTGTCTCCGCCAGCGCGTGGGACCCGACGACGGGGAAGGGTGGGGTCGTGGCAATAAGTGCGGCTAACACCATTTTTCTGAACGCGGATATCAATGTCAGCGGGCAGGGCTTTCTTGGCGGCGCATTGATCAATTACCCCGTCCCCCCATTCGATTGTAGTTGGGCTGTTGCTGTCGATAACTATTATCTCGCGGCAGCGGGTAATGGCGATTATACCGGCGGGATGAAAGGTGAGGGCATCACACCCTACATCCTCAACGAAGAATCTGGGATGGGTAAGCTGGCCAATGGCGGCGGAGGTGGCAACAACACCAATACCGGCGGCGCGGGCGGTGGTAATTACGGTGTTGGAGGTGCGGGCGGACAGCGCGCGGGTGAGAGTTTTCTGAAGTGCCACGGTCAGTATCCGGGTATCGGGGGCGCCGGTCTTTCGGCTTTTGGTTATAGTGCGGGTAATAACAAGATCTTTTTGGGCGGCGGCGGCGGCAGCGGGCATGAGAACAATGGGGTAGGACTGCCGGGCGCTAATGGCGGCGGTATCATCATCCTGGACGCACCGACTATCGTAGGTGGAGGTGGACAGCTGCTGGCTTCCGGGTTGGCCCCATTGAATCCCACCAATACCGATCCGACACAGGCGGAAGGTGACGGGGGCGGTGGTGGGGGCGCCGGTGGAACGATCATTCTTAATGCTACATCGATCACGGGCAGTATCGTTGCACAAGCGATGGGTGGAAATGGTTCAAACTCCAGTAACCGGGTTGATGACTGTACCGGTCCGGGCGGCGGTGGCGCCGGCGGCGTGGTTTGGGCTGCCGGTGCTGGTTTTCCTTCGGCCGTCTCGGCCTCTCTAACGGGCGGGGCTAACGGCGTGGTGTCTTCGGGGAATAGCCTGGCGGCATGCAAGGGGCTTAGCAATGGCGCGACGGCGGGCAGTGCCGGTGTTGGTTTAACTTCTTACGTTTTGCCGCAATCGACGGCGAATACCTGTGTCGTGCTGGCGCTTTCTCCCTTGAATTATTTTACGGGGCGCGAGGAAAATGCGGGGGCCCTGCTTTCGTGGGGGGTGAACTCTTCGTCTTTTTCGGCGGCGGGTATCACATCTTTTACGATCGAACGATCGGTGGACCAGGTTCATTTTACTTTGGTGTCGACGGTGCCCGCTTCGGGTTCGTCGTCGACGTACGAATATACCGATCCCACCGACTTGCCGGGGACGGTGTTCTATCGGCTCGTTTGGGTTGACGCGCAGGGCGTGACGGGGTATTCTTCCATCGTTGCGATCAGCCGGCCGATGAGTGATGCGGTTCAATGGTTGACCCTTCAACCTAATCCGGTGGTTGATCGGCTGACGTTGCGATTCTTTTGTGCTGGTGAAGAACGGGCAGGCTTGCAGCTCTTTTCGGCACAGGGGCAGCTGTTAGGTAATTATCCCGTTACGCTCAATGGGGGTGTGACAGATATGACGTTGCCTGTGGGCTGGCTCGCGGCGGGGACTTATTTCCTGGTACTTGAGACCGGTAGTGGGCGGATGGTTAGAAGTTTTATCCGGAGGTAGGGATGGGAGTGTAGGATTATTTGTAGCTTTGATGGCAATGCCATTATTAAGTCAAAACAATCCGCCATGTTCAAGAAATATTATTTACTATTTGGCTTTTCACTCCTGATAACGCTGTCTGCCTTTGCTCAACCGAAGATGTTGACAAAAGGAGATGCAGCGCCTGTATTTTCCGCCCAGGCCAGCCTGGCCGGCACTGCATTTGATTTTTCATTAAAAAATGCGCTCGACAAAGGGCCGGTGGTGGTCTATTTCTATCCGAGTGCCTATACTGGCGGCTGTGATATAGAAGCACATACCTTCGCCGAGCTCAAAGATAAATTCACCGCGGCGGGAGCTACCATCATCGGCGTATCTGCAGATGACATTCAGCGGCTGAATGCCTTTTCTTCCGATCCGAGTTACTGTGCGGGCAAGTTTCCCGTCGCCTCGGACCCCGGCGGCAAGATTGCAGCGACCTACGGCCTGACATTTACCCCACCAAGACTCGGAATTAAAGACGTACGCGGCCAGGAGCTTACACATGGTTTTATCCCGCGAACCACTTTTGTCATCAATAAAGAAGACAAAATTATAGCGGTCTTTTCATCGGAAGCCGATCACATTTCGCCTGCCGACCATGTTGAAAAAGCGCTGGCGATCGTGCAGGCGCTATAATTGCATTGCCGAATGATCCTTCCTGATGTACTGGCGCCCGATTTGGATATTGTGTTTTGCGGCACTGCCGCCGGCGACCGATCGGCGATCCGGCAGGCCTACTACGCTGGTCCGGGCAACCAGTTCTACCCAGCACTATATACCTGCGGGCTCACTACCCGGCAATTGCTTCCCCATGAGTTTAGGGACGTGTTGACCCACCGAATTGGTCTAACCGACCTGGCAAAAAAAGTGCATGGCGCGGACGATACGCTCCGTTCAGAAGACTTCGATATTGAAGGGTTTCGAAAGAAGATACAACTCTTTCAACCAAGGCTCGTCTGTTTCAATGGCAAAAAGGCTGCGTCGGTATACTTTGGTATCCGCGATACCAAAAAGATCGCCTATGGATTGCAGTTGGGGATCATCGGCCGGTCGAAGCTGTATGTCGCACCGTCGACCTCCGGCGCGGCCCGGGGTGCCTGGGATGTCGGTCTATGGCATGAGCTGAAAAAACACATCGTTTGAAATGAAAAGGAACTCATGAAGAAAATAGGATTTTTATCGTTTGGACATTGGTCCAATCATCCGGCTTATAAGACGCGTACGGCGAGCGACACCTTGCTTCAGTCCATTGATCTGGCCGTTGCCGCCGAAGAGATCGGTTTGGATGGTGCTTATTTCCGGGTTCATCATTTTGCCGCTCAGCTGGCATCTCCATTTCCTTTGCTTGCGGCGGTAGGCGCTAAAACGCGCAGGATAGAGATCGGAACAGCGGTTATTGACATGCGTTATGAAAACCCCCTTTATATGGTAGAAGACGCCGGAGCCGCTGATTTGATCTCCGGCGGGCGATTGCAATTGGGGATCAGCAGAGGTTCGCCCGAGCAGGTCATCGATGGGTGGCGTTATTTTGGGTATGAACCGGCCCAGGGAGAAACGGACGCGGATATGGGGCGCAGGAAAGCTTTGCAATTTCTGGATAGACTCAAAGGCGTTGGATTTGCCCAGCCCAACCCGTACCCAATGTTTCCCAATCCACCGGGTTTATTACGATTGGAACCCTACTCCAAAGGGTTGCGGGAACGTATCTGGTGGGGAGCCGCCTCTAATTCCACGGCCGTTTGGGCCGCCGAAAACGGCATGCACCTTCAAAGTTCCACCTTGAAACTTGACGAAAGCGGTAAACCTTTCCATGTACAACAAGCAGAACAGATCAGGTTATACAAAGAAGCATGGAAAAAAGCGGGTCATCAGGGCGAGCCAAGGGTCTCGGTGAGCCGGTCCATTTTTGCGTTGGTGACTGACCAGGACAGATTATACTTTGGGCAGGAAACCAATAGGACCGATAAAATAGGTATGCTGGAAAAAGACACACGCGCGATTTTCGGCAGAAGCTATTCCGGCGAGCCGGATGAGCTGATCAGAGAGCTGGCTCAGGACGAAGCCATCCGGGAAGCGGATACGCTCCTTTTGACGGTACCCAATACGTTAGGTGTCGAGTACAATGTCCACGTCCTCTCTTCTATCCTGAAACATGTTGCCCCCGGATTGGGTTGGCGTTAGGTGCCGTTCTTCTATGGGGGCGCGCGATCGGGAGATGCCCAATGAGCCGAAAGAATTATGACGCTGCTTTTGCGTCGGGGTGCGGGACCAGACGATAGGCTGGGAGGGGAATAGCTTCCGGTTCCGGCTTGTCGGGATATTGAAAGAGCACCATATAGCGATGAAGCTCCGGCTGATAACTTTGAATCAACGCCGATCCCACCACTTTTTGGGTGGTGTCTAACACGATGACCAAATCTCCCGGTTGATGTTGCATATGATAGGAATAGTCATGCAAATTTCAAACCAAGGGTGGGGCTCCGGGGAAAAATTAACATTTCTGAAGGGGTCGCCGGGGGCAGCTAATTGCGATTACCAGAATTGGGAAGACTCTAAGCAAGCCCCGCAAATTCACTCGCAAATTCTTTTGGCAAATAGTCGGTGGGAAAACCCAGTTCGCCGCGCCAATGATCGTCCGGGAGATAGGTTTCGGGTTCGACATTCTCATAATAGCCGTTGATGAAGAGCTTTGCGTCGAAGTCGACGAAGAAATTGAGGCTTCGCTGTTCTGGCGGAACATCAGTGGCCAGGTTGAAATCGGCGGGGGTGATCTTGTCGGTTTCTATGACGTGGAGGAACGTTTCGATCGCTGCGTCGACGACGTTAAGCACCCCATTTCGGAAGGCGGAGGCGTCTTCATAGGCGGCGAAAGCCGGATCGTACTTGCTAAAGTTCAAGATCCACCAGCCGAGCGGCATGGCGTAGAGGGAGTAGGCATCGCGGTATTTGATGCACCCCAGTAAATAGTCCGCCTCCAGTTTATCCAGCAGCGTTGACATATTGCAAAATAAAGCAATTTCTCTGTACGCCTCCCCCCGCCGCCACGACGCCGGCGGATGCCGGGCAAAAAAAACTTTGGCCGGCGGCCTAATGACGTAGGGGTATTTGCCGGATAAGTTGTCTTGCTTAAAAAAAGGCGATTTTTACAGGAATGAACATGGGGCGGATCTGGATTTGGGCGGGCGGCTTCCTCGCGGTCTGCCTCCTGGCGGCCGGCCTGCCGCTGACCGCGCACGCTCAAGTGCCGCCTGTGCACGGGCAAACACCGGCTGCGCACGCTCAAGTGCTGCCTGTGCACACCCAAACGCTGGCTGCGTCTGCCCAGATGCCGGCTGCGCACGGGCAAACACCGGCTGCGCAGGCTCAAGTGCTGCCTGTGCACACCCAAACGCTGGCTGCGTCTGCCCCGCCGCTGCTGGACAGGATCATCACCCTATGCACAAGGGCCATCCCCCTGGGACAGGCGCTGGATTCGATCGCGGCGCGGGGGCGTTTCGAATTTTCCTACAACAGCAGCATCCTGCCGCGAGACAGCGTGGTCAAAGTGGACCTGCACGCGCAGACCGTCCGCGCGGCGCTGGATACGCTGCTGGGCAGGAGCTATACCTATACAACACAGGGCGGCTATCTCATCATCCTCCGCGGCCCGCCGTGCCCGCAACCACCCCAGTGCTCGTCGTGCCCGCCACCCCCGTCATCCCCACCGTCCTCGCCGTGCTTGCCAGCCCCGCCACCGGTGGCAGCGCCGGCCCCGATCTACGAGCTGTCGGGCTTCATAAAAGATAAAAATACCGCAAAACCGGTGGCTAACGCGACGGTCTATGTGAAGGAACAGCTGCTGTCGGTCCTCACGGATGACGAGGGTCATTTTCGACTGCGGTTAAGGGTTCGAAGCGCTTACCCGGTGCTGACCATCAGCAAGGAATGGTATGCCGACACCGACCTGGTGGTGCATGCGGGTTATGACCAGGTATTGCAGATCGCGCTCGCCCCGGTTGGCGGCACCGTCCTGGACCCGGTGTATATCTCTTCGCCGGTGGAACGGACCTGGCTTGGCCGGCGAATGCTGTCGGCCAGACAACGCATCCAAAGCCTCAACCTCGCCCGCTTCTTTACCAGCAGCACCTCGCAGGTATCGCTCGTTCCCTGGGTGGGTACGCATGGCAGACTCAGCGGCCAGGTGACGAATACCTACTCGCTGAATCTCATCGGCGGCTATAGCGCGGGCGTGCGCGACCTCGAAGTGGGCGGCGTGTTCAATGTCGACAAAAAAGACGTACACAACGTCCAGCTCGCGGGCGTGTTGAACCTCGTAGGAGGTGATGTCCATGGCTTCCAGTGCGCGGGTATTATTAATTATGTGGTGGGCCAGGTACGCGGGGTGCAGCTGGCTGCCTATAGCAATGTCTGCCGGGACACCCTGCATGGGGTACAGCTCGGCACCTTTGTAAACCGGGCACGGTATATGGCCGGGGTACAGATCGGGCTGATCAATTTTGCCGACACCTCCACGGGCGTAAGCATCGGCTTGCTCTCTTTCGTCAAGCATGGCGGAGCGCACCAGCTGGCCCTGTCCGTCTCCCCCGTTACGGGTCTCACGGCGGAATACCGAGTGGGCAGTCAAAAACTCAACAGCATCTTCCTGCTAAGCTATAACCCCTGGTCCATACAACGGCCGCTGTTCTATGGTTATGGCCTGGGTAAAGGGTTCCCGCTGGGTAACCGGTGGGGCATCTATGCCGAGGTCACGGAACAGGAGGCGCTCGGCAGACAACTCACCGCGACGGGGACCAAAGACAACCTCGCGTTCCTCGGCACGATCGAAAGAGTGGCGCCATTACTAACTTATCGCATAGGCAAGACCGTCAAGTTCTTTGCGGGCCCCTCCCTGAGTGTCTATACCCTCGAGCCGAAGAAACAAAATGACAGTCACACCCTGCAATTGCCGGACCAGTCTTTTTATAGTTCCCTGGGCGGCGGCCGGTCGAATGTCTGGTTCGGGCTCACTGCCGGGATCAGTTTTTTATAAATGGGCGTAGGGGTAAGGCACGGTTGAGTTGTCTATCTCCCAAAACACGCATTATGCCACGGACCTTGATCCTGATCTTAACCATCCTCCTGCTCTCTTTTGGCACCAACGCCCAGACAAAGTATACGATCAGCGGCACTAT
Organism: Puia sp.; assembly: GCA_035946435.1. GTDB lineage: Bacteria > Bacteroidota > Bacteroidia > Chitinophagales > Chitinophagaceae > Puia. The sequence goes on from DASYZH010000400.1 coordinate 17,787, forward strand.
CCGGGCCGGGAGGACCGGCGAGAGCGCAATCCGCGCCACCGTGCTCGTATCGGGGCAACATTATGGGATCACCACCAATGAATATGGCTTCTTTTCGCTGACGATGCCCGCGGGTCACTATACCCTGGTGATCTCGGCGGTGAGCATGCAGCCGCAAACGATGGACGTCGACCTGACGAAAGATATCCGGCTCGAAGTTTCGTTGGAAGCCGCGGCGGCCCAGCTGCAATCGGTAGTCGTGAGCGCAGGAACCAATGAAAGCAAGCTCGCCGGTACCGCGATGGGTGTCGACCGCCTATCCGCCTCCACCGTCCGTGACCTGCCCGCCTTCCTGGGTGCGCCGGACGTGCTCAAGACCATTCAGCTCCTGCCGGGGGTGGCCTCTGCGGGCGATGGCAATACCGGCTTTTATGTCCGGGGTGGCGCGCCGGACCAGAACCTGATCCTGCTCGACGGGGCGACGGTCTACAACCCTTCGCATCTCCTGGGTTTTATCTCCACCTTCAATCCCGATGCGGTCCGCGATGTGACCCTATACAAGGGCGATATGCCGCCGGCATATGGCGGCAGGTTGTCGTCGGTGGCCGATATCCGGATGAGCGAGGGGAACAATCAAACTTATCATGTGAATGCGAACGTGGGGGTGATCACCTCCGGTATAGAAGCAGAGGGGCCCATCGGAAAAGGAGAGTCTTCCTTCCTGGTGGCGGCCAGGACGACCCGGATCAACGCCGGCCTCGCGGCCTCGCATGACTCCACCATCGACAAGGACAAGATCGGGTTCTATGACCTGAATGCCAAATTGAATTTCAGGATGGGTAGCGCTGACCATTTGTATCTGAGCGGCTATCTCGGCCAGGACAATCTGCTGATCTACCAGGAAGCGGGACTGGCCTGGGGCAACGGGATCGCCTCGCTTCGATGGAACCACGTCTTCGGTCACCGGCTTTTTGCCAACACTACGCTGAGCCTTAGCAATTACAATTGGAAGATCACGGGTTATACGAATGGGAGCACCTGGGTCGTGAGATCGACGCTCGACGATTGGGCATTCAAACAGCAATGGGAATGGTACGCGGCCCCGCATCATACCGTCCGGTTTGGCGCGGAGAGCATTTACCACGACCTGCATCCGGCCAAACTCGATGCGCAACCGGGCACCGGGCTCAACGATACGAGCTTCCAGTCGCGATATGGCTGGGAGAATGCCCTTTTCGCCGGAGACGATTGGACCGTAAGCGACCGGCTAACGTTGACCTATGGGGCCCGTCTGACCAATTACACCGTCTTGGGTCCGGGAAATTTCTATGACGTGAATGCCGTGGGGATGGTCACCAAAACGATCGGCTACACCTCGGGGCGGTCGGTCGCGAACTATTTCCATCCCGAGCCGCGCGTGGGGCTGGCCTATGTGCTCGACAGCCGGTCCACCGTCAAGGCGTCATATGCCCGAATGGTGCAGAATGTCCATCAACTCACCAATTCGGCGGAAAGTCTGCCTACACAACGTTGGGACCTGACGAATAACAATATCCAGCCGGAGATCTCGGATCAGGTGTCGCTGGGGTATTACCGGGAGACGGCCGATCGGATGTATAGCTGGAGCGTGGAGGGCTTCTATAAAAAGATGCAGCATCAGATCGACGTCCGCACGGGCGCCGAGATCGAGACCACCGATATCGTAGACAAAGAGCTGATGTATGGCCAGGGCAGGGCCTATGGCGTGGAGGGACAGCTGAAGAAGAACAAAGGCAAGCTCACCGGCTGGATCAGCTATACCCTGTCCCGGTCCCAGCTGCAGATCGACAGCATCAATAACGGTCAGTGGTACACGGCGCCCCAGGACCGCACGCACAACGCCGCTATCGTAGCCATCTATCATCCCAACGACAAGTGGAGCCTTAGTGCCAGCTGGGTGTATTATACCGGCAGCCCGATAAGTTATCCGAATGGTAAATACAATGTCGATGGGCGGAATGTCTTTTACTTTGCCAGCCGGAACGGCGACCGGCTGCCGTCCTATCACCGTTTGGATCTTGGCGCAACGAGACATTATACGCACAAAAAATACAAGGCCGATCTGAGCTTCGGGGCCTACAACGCCTACGACCGGTACAATGCCTATTATATCACCTATCGGCAGAACCCGGATAACCCCGACCAGACGCAGGCCGTTCAGACCACGCTATTCGGCATCATCCCCTATATCGCTTACACCATCAAATTCTAATGCTATGAACAAGAAGTCGCTTATTTCTCTCCTTTGTATCGGGCTTTCCTGCATCGGCCTCAGCGCCTGTACGAAGGTCATCGATCTGAACGTACACAACTCCGCGCCGGTATATGTCATCGAAGGGAATGTCACCGATCAACCCGGACCATACCAGGTAAAGATCTCGAATACCGTTGGCTTTTATGCGGGCAACCAATACCCCGGCGTACCGGGTGCGGCCGTCACCATCGCCGATGGCGCGGGGCATACCGATCACTTGACGGATCATGGTGACGGCATCTACTCTACGGTGGCGCTGCAGGGGGTCTCGGGGCAGACGTATACGCTGCAAGTCGTGATCGGCAAGGATACCTTTGCCGCCGTGTCTTCGATGCCTGCCCGGGTGAACCTGGACAGCGTCGTGATCCAGCCGGTACTCAATGGCGGCAAGACGGTGCTCGTGGCCGTGCCCGAATTCGTGAACCCGCAGGGGCCCGGAGTCGCCTATTATTTCTTCGATCAGACCATCGATGGCTATTTAGATCAGAGCTTGTATTATTGGACCAGTCAGTTCAGCGCGGGTCTCGAAAATAATTTCAACCTCGAACGCGCGAGTAACGACAGCACCCTGCATGTCGGCGATACGGTTCAGGTCGAGATGCAGTGTCTCGACCAGCCGATGTACAACTATTGGTCTGGTGTCGACCAGAGCGCCTCCGGGTCGGCGCAGGCAAACCCCGGCAACCCGACGACGAATCTGACGGGTGGCGCCCTGGGGTATTTCAGCGCCCATACGTCCCAGGTCAAGGGGGCGCGTGTAGCGCAGCGATAGGCGGCTCCACGGGTAATGTGGCGATAGGTGGCTCCGCGGCTAATGTGGCGATAGGCGGCCCCACGGCTAACGCACAGGGGTGTCCGCCGACCAATAGTTGCCGGATAGGATGATCATGCAAAGCAGCTTGATGGTGTTTTCGTAGTACCCGTAATCCTGGTCGCGGAAGCGGCCGCCGGGCAGCAGGGGAGCTTGCGCCGTCAATGCCCAGATCTTGTTCAGCCAGTGATGATAGGCGGGATCGGCCATAGCCGAAACGCCGAGCGGGGCAATAAAGCTCAGCATGAGCGAGTCGGTTTCGGGGCTGGGTGTGACGCCGGCTTTGAGGGTGTACCCGGCGTTGATGCGGGCGGGGTCGCCGTGGGTCGTATCGATGAACCATTGGTTCAAGGGCGCCAGGAGGTCTTTTGACCGCTCGTCACCGGACATTAGATAGTCTAATCCGATCCGCCATGGCGCACGGCAGGCATTGTAATAATAAGCATCGGGGAAGATTTCATCTTTTCTTCGCCTGCCGGGCACATAGGCCGCACCTACACGCTCGTAAAAATCGGCCAGGAGGTGGCGATAAGGGCTGAAGGCGTCGCGGAGGCCGGCGAGGCGCATATAGTTGGAGTCGACGACCCTGTTCCAGCGTGGATCGCGACATGCTTCGCCAAAAGCCCTGAGCTCGGAAGGGATGAAATCGGAGGTGCGGAAATCGTGATAATCCGGGCTGCCGTCGCTTTCGATCGCATTGGATTCGATGATCGTGTAAAAGGAGGTATCTATCTCCTGGGTAAAAATCGAGTCGATGATCCGCATCGCTTCTTCATGGTAATGCGCCCCACCGGCGGAAGGCCATTGCCGCGCTGCCAACAACAGGGAAAAGGCAATATCGATATCCCCATCGGCAGCCGATGTTTTATCGACATCCCTGACGGTTAGTCCATGCCTTTTCTGTGCACTCGCCATCAGGATGGAAGATACCTGCCGATAGCTGCCCGGCCGATCACGCCGGCTGGGGTGCGCCCGATAAAAGTCGAACAGGCTATCGAAGAGGGCATGGTTGTGATCGTTGTTGGCGGAATCGGCCATGAGCACCTCGATCATCATGCCATAGCCCATGGCTTCCGACACGCAGTCCTCCGCATTCGAGTTTCCTTTAATGCTCACGTAACAGCCCTTGCCGTCGGGGCTCCGCTTGAGATACCTTGCCGACCACGCGGTGAAGAAATGGCGAACGGCGTCATCCATCTGCGGCCGGCTGGCCGTATCGGGCAGGATGCCTGCTGCGTAGGCCGCATGCTGTGGGAACGGCAACGCGGGGGGCTGGGCGCGGGTGGTAGTGTGCCGGGCGCGGGCCGTGGAGGGAAGGTCGGCCTGTATTGTCACCGGAAAAACTTCATTGATATGATGGGTCCCTTCCTTGATCGAAACCTCGTTTCCGCTATCGCCAAGCTTAAAATCGATCAGATATTTATTGATCTTGGATAGCATATTGAACTCGATCTCAAATTCATTGGCGGCTTTCCAATATGCTCTTAACGCATATAGATGCCCTGTACCGGCATCCTGATAAAATTTATAGGCGGCACCAAATCCTAAAGGATAGATGATGGTTTGTTCCCCGGCCCCGGCCCCAGACCCGGCTCCGGCTTGCTTTACCAAAAGGGACAGATTCCCCTTTTCCCCTATAATTTCGGCGGTGTCAATAGCCAAACTGTTTGTCGGGAAAATGATCGTCTTATTGAACAGCTTCCCTTTTTCGGTAGCGGTGGAAATGTACCTGGGCGTATCGATAACCGTTTTTGCCGCCTGAAGCTCCAGTTTCTTCAAGCTATTAAAGGCTACGGGATCACTTTTCAATTTTTTGTCGGAGTGGATCGAATTGCCGATCATATGACCAATCGCTTCCTTATCATCGTCATCGAGACCCCCTGCCGTAACTACGAGAATAATATTGTGTAGGGAATCGATATGTACTCTTTGTGTTCCCCTGCCTTCCATATTGCAGGCATGATCCTTATCGATCCAAAAACCATAGCCATAGCCGTTTCCGTTTGGGAATACCGTGTTCATCGACTTGGCTTTTTTTATCCAGCCTGCGGAAATAATGGTTTTGTTATTCCACTTGCCACCGTCTAACAATAGTTGGCCAATTTTAGCGAGATCAAGTGGCTTTAGGGCGAGGTCTCCCCAACCGTAGTTAATACCATGATCGTTTTTCGACCAATAAACGGAGGTTATCCCCAGATCATTAAAGAGATATTTTTTAGCAAAGTCTTCAGGGGATGATCCGGTTGCCCGGTAAATAATTTCAGCCAGCAGGTAATAATTGCAACTGCAATAAGAGAATTGCTGGCCGGGATCGGCTACAAAAGGGATATCGAAAATAAATTTGGGCCAATTGTTTGATGGGAATAATTTGTTGAACAGACTGTCTTCATTTGAAAAGCCGCAATCAAGACCCGACTTCATGGTGAGCAGGTCTTTGATCGATAACGTTTCAAAACCCTTTCCTGTAAGGTTGAGCTCCGGGAAGAATGACGAGACCAATTGGTCTTCATTCTTTATATAGCCTTTGTCGATGGCTATGCCGATAAGCAGGGATGTTATTGATTTTGTGCAGGATGCCAGGTCATGCCGTAGATCTGAGCGAAAAGGATAGAAATAGGCATCGAGTACGATCTGCTTATTCCGGACGATCAAAAGGCTGTGAATATTTAATTTCTTTTCTTTCACATACCTGAATATCTCACTTAAGCCTTTTGAGGAAAACCCTTCGTCTTCCGGTGTTTGGGAAAAGGTCAGCACTGTCTTGAACAGCAGCAGTAGGAATAAAGTAATTCGCATATGTATAGATTATTTTATTATATTGTTAGGATAACCCCCTGACCTATGACCTTCGACTTTTATGCCAACTATAAAGACTATACGACTCTGCAACTGCTGGGGATCATTCGGCAGCCGGGCGAATATCAGCCGGAAGCGGTTGCGGCGGCTACAAAGATACTGGGTGAACGGGAGGTGACGGAGGAGGAAGTGAAATTAATCGATGAGGCGTTGCAGGACATGGCCTTTGCTAAAAGGTATGAATCGGAAAAGTTCGGCCGCCTGAAGGCGAAGGCTGCTGAGCTTTTTCCGCCGGTGTTCCAGCCCCAGGAGAAGATCGAACCCTCCAAATGGCTGAACTTCCTGCTCCTGGTTATCGGCATCGAATATGTCTGGATGCTATTCGAGTCGGGGGAAAAGATGATCCGCATCTTTTCCCGAGGTAATTTTTATTGGGTTGACTTTTTAGACCTCCTGCCTATCTTCTATACACCGGTGATTTTCTATTTGCTTTTTAGGAAAAGACGCTGGGGTTGGATCCTCCTTTTTGCCGATAACCTGGGCAGCCTGATCATGTTATTGAGTGAGTCCTACATTTTTTTTAAATACCAGTCTTTTCATCACGGGAGCACCACAACTTTTATCACGCAAATCTTAATACGATCGGCATTCGCGGTTTTCTTATGGCGGGATGCCATTGTCGATCTTTTTGCGGTAAACCCAATGACAAAAAAGAGGACGGTGTGGATCACGACCGCCGGAACATTGTTCTTTATTGGTGCCGTTTACCTGCTCTAACCTACCCCCTGCGACCCTTCCTCTTCTCCCGATACTCCGAAGGAGTAACACTGAATTTCGACTTAAAAACAGTAGAGAAATACGCCTGGGACGAGTAGCCGACGGCGCCTAAATATATAGGCCGTCTCTTTTGAGGACGGCCTATTATCCTTTCGAATGAATTCATTAATTCCTATGACTCTCCTTTGTTCCCTTGACTTCAGTCTTCGAAGAGTTCTCCTTTACCAGGTGAGGGGGGGATGCAATAACCTGCGTCATATCGACACCAGGTACATTGGTTGAAATAACGGTGGTTGTGCTTGATCCGCTATTGCTGTTTCCCGGCATTCCGTTATTTGTATTGTTAGGCATAGACTGTGTTTGACGATATGCAATTTACAATTTTTTTCTGATATACCAAGTGCACTTTTTGGGCCTTATCGTCCTTGCGAGACAAGTGAAATCCAATGCAAATTACATAAGGAATGATAGCTGCCAAGCCGTATATAAGTGCCCGATAATAAAACGAGCTTTTACTTACAAACACTTTTTGGTTGATTACCTGCGCTTCGCTAAGTTCGGCGATATACGAGGCTTTTAAGTAATTATCTATTTTTTGCTTAGCTTCCTTTTCTTTTTCTTCGGTGATGCCTTCCAAAAGAAACCGTTTTTCGTATTGACTTCGCAAGTTCGTAGAATATCTGTCGGAAACTTCAAGATATGCCACATTTATAGGAATTAGCAGCCGGATGGTGTACACTACTGATGTTGTAAGTATCCCCAAAAGAATTGCTGCAATCAAATAATAATCCCAAGCAGCTCCATTCAATAAGTCCTGAATAATGGGAATAAGGTAGATGCCGATGGCGGAGTATATTAAAATGATGTTAGTGAGCCGTCCGAGCACTGCCTGGTAGGCAGAAAGATATAAGTCTACACGCTTCTCGCCAAGGCTAATTATGTAATCCAAATCATAAAACGAATTTTCCATTAGGTTAAGGTTTTGAATTCGAAAATAAGGCAATTAAGAAAAAATTTCTCGGAAAAATTTCGTGTAGCCTGATAAGACATGCGGGTCAGACCGTAGTCGAATCCGCCGGAACGGTGGATCATCGTGTGCTAAAGATACTCAAGGCCGGGACGATTTCCCAGCGCCTGTCACCCCCTGCGACCCTTCCTCTTCTCCCGATACTCCGAAGGAGTAACACTGAATTTCGACTTAAAAACAGTAGAGAAATACGCCTGGGACGAGTAGCCGACCTTGAACGCGACGTCGGCGATGGTGAGCTCCGGGTCCGCGAGGAGGTACTTCGCCTTTTGGAGCCGCACGGTGGAGATATAGTCGTTGACGTTATAGCCGATGAGGGCTTTCACTTTGCGGTAGAGCTGCACGCGCGAAATGCCGATCTCGCGGCAGATGTCCTCGACGCTGAAGTCCTCGTTGGGAATATTGTTCTCGACGATCGCGATGAACTCGTTGATGAACTTGCGGGTCACTTTTGTGGAGGCATTGGTGCGCGACTCCGTTGGCAGCTCGCTCGTGTAGTGCTCGCGGAGGACCAGACGATTGTTGAGCAGATTCTTTATCGTTTCTTCGAGATATTCGAGGTTGAACGGCTTGACGATGAACGCATCCGCCTTGAGCCTGATCCCGCGGATCTGGTCCTCCATCGCGCCCTTCGCGGTGAGGAGGATGATGGGGATATGGGAAGTGCGGAGATCCTGCTTGAGCACTTCCATCAGGTGCAGGCCATCGTCGCCGGGGAGGATGATATCAGAGATGATCAGGTCGGGTACCAGGTCATAAGCCATCGCGATCCCCTGGATGGCATCGCCGGCCTCGTGCATCTCGTACTGGCAGCCCAACCGCTTCTTGAGGAAACCCCGCAGATCGTCGTTGTCCTCGATCACCAACACCGAATAATCCTTGTGACTGCCCGCAACGGCTTCGTCCTGGAAAGAGATGGGCTGGATGTCGGAGGTATAGATCTTTATGTCCTCATGGGTGGGAACATAGGGAGACTGCTCCACCTCGCTGTAATACGGCTGACCGAGCGGAAGACTCACGGTAAAGGTCGACCCCTTCCATTTCGCACTTTCGACCGTGATGGACCCCTGGTGCAGATGGATCATCTCCTTCGCGAGCGAGAGGCCGAGACCGCTGCCCTTGAACCCTTTAGTATGCCCCTGGTAGAAAAGCTCGAATGCATGATCCACCTCCTCCGGCGTCATGCCCACGCCCGTATCCTGGATGATGACGAGGACCCGGCCGGGGGCGGCGGACTTGTCGCTCGGCGCCTCCTTCTCGATCACCACATTGATCGTCCCGTTCTCATTGGTGAACTTGAAAGCATTAGAAAGCAGGTTGAATAACACCTTGTCGAGGACGTTCACGTCGAACCACACCCTGAGATCGCCCACCTTGCTGGTAATATTAAAGGAGATGGACTTGCGATGCGCGACCTCCTGGAAGGCCCCCGCGATCTCCAGCACAAACTCGGAGATCGGGTTCTCCGAGATGACGAGCTTCATCTTGTTCAGCTCGATCTTGCGGAAGTCCATGAGCTGGTTGATCAGGCGGAGCAGCCGCAGAGCGTTCTTTTGCACCAGCTCGAGATTATGGCGGATCGTGAAATGCAGCTTGGGCGACGCGAGTGAATCCTCCAGCGGGCCGAGGATCAGGGTGAGGGGCGTCCGCAGCTCGTGCGAGATATTGGTAAAGAAATTGAATTTGGCATCGGTGGCCTCCTTGGCCCTGGCCGTCATCTCGATGAGCTGGTTACGTTGCGTGAGGATCTCCTCGTTTTGGCCGGCGAGCCGGCGGTTGATCTGCCTGTTCCTGCGCAGCGCGAAGAAGACGATACTACCCAGGACGAGGGCCGCGACCAGGGCGGTGATCGCGATATACAGAAGATTTCGCTGGTTATGATAGATGCGCCGCTGTTCCTGCAGGAGATTGTATTGTTTTTCGATGTCGCTGGTTTGCGCGTTGAGCCTATCCGTTTGCAGCTTCATGATCCGGACATTGGTGGAGTCGATGACGACGGTGGGCAGAATATTCACTTTATGATACGGCTGTTTCTCGAGGATATTGAAGGCGGTGGCGATGGCTTCCTCCCCGCCCGTGGGGGTGAGAAAGGTGGCCTGGAGGATCTTGTCGCTCACGAGCTGGATGCCGCCATCGGGTCCCGGAAGCCCGTCGATCCCGAAAAATTTGACAGACTTTTCCATGCCCAGACTCTTATATACCTCGTAGGCGCCTACGGCCATGGGATCGTTTTGGGCGAAGACGACATCGGTGGGGGCGAGCTTGCCCTTGATCCCGAGGAAGGCGGCCGTCGACTTGTCCTGTAGCCAGGCGCCATAGAGCCGCAGCTTGATATGGATATGCGGGTATTTGGCGATGCTGGCCTCGAAGCCCCGCTGCCGGTCGCTGGTGGGCGTAGAGCCCTGCAGACCCATGACCTCGATGATATTGGCGCTGTCGTGCACGGCGTGGGCGACATAGTCACCGGCCATCTGCCCCAGCGCGTAATTATTGATACCGATAAAGGCGGTATAGAGATCGGAATTCGTCTTCCTGTCGATCACCACCACGGGGATGCCGCGGTTATAGGCTTCTTCCACCACCGAGGTCAGCGGCGCCGCTTCGTTGGGGGAGACGAGCAGGATATCGATATTATCGTTGAGCAGCTCTTTGATCTGCCTGACCTGGAGCTGGCTGTTGTCGTTGGCGCTGCGATAGATCAGCTCCGTCCCCGGATGCAGGGACAGCTCGCGCTGCATCCCCTCGCGGGTGGCCCGTTTCCAGTTCTCGGTGCCGGTGCATTGCGCGAAGCCGATGCGGAACTTTTGTTCCCTGTCCGAGCTCGAGCAAGCATATAATAAGAGGAGTAGGGCGAAAGCGGCTAGTTTGGCTGGTGAAGTCAGGAAAGCAATCATGTGGGTAAAATTGAGCAGGGTTCGAGAAAGCGAATTTCAATCCTGTATCATTCTTTTATAAAATCCCTCATTGTGTTAATCCGACACTGCAAAGGCGTATGCAGCGTGTTGGAACAATACCTAAAAAGCTTGTAGCAAATCCTAAAAGGCGGGGATGAGGTCGCTTGGCTTTATTAAAGATAAACAATTAAAGAGCAATTGTTTATAGGAAATTATTTTTAGAATACGATTTCCGACGAATTGGAGATGATTTCAGAAGCCGTGGCCTGCCGCCGGGTCTATATTGCGAGACACAACTGATTGCTATATGAAGAGCAAAAATGTCTTTGCCTGGTCTTTGGTGATTGCTTTGGGCGGCTTTCTTTTTGGTTTCGATACGGCTGTTATTTCCGGGGCGGAACAATCCATACAACAATATTGGTCGTTAAACGCGCTCGAGCATGGGCTCACGGTTTCGATTGCATTGATAGGTACGGTCATCGGGGCACTCACCGGGGCGATCCCGGCGGATCGTTTTGGTCGCCGGACGACATTATATGGTATTGCGGTACTCTATCTCCTCTCGTCCCTGGGGACGGCTTTGGCGCCCAGCTGGGGCTTGTTCCTTTTCTTCCGGTTTTTAGGTGGCTTTGGGGTAGGGGCCTCATCGGTCACCGCGCCGATCTATATCTCCGAGATCTCGCCCGCGGGCCGAAGGGGAAAGCTCGTGGGACTCTTTCAGTTCAATGTGGTCTTTGGCATCGTGATCTCCTATTTATCGAACTATCTCATTGGCCGGAGCGGCGATGCTTCGTGGCGGCTGATGCTGGGCATTCAGGCGGTGCCGTCGGCGTTGTTCCTCGTGTTGTTGCGGCTTGTGCCCGAGAGTCCGCGCTGGCTGATCCTGAAGCGGGGGAAGGTCGAGGAAGCCCGACGCATCTTCGCGAAGATCGATCCTACGAACGCCGATGTCGTTGTCGACGAGATACAGCGGGTGTTGAAGGCCGAGAAGGCGTTGCCCCAGATGGATACCCTGTTCTCGCGGCGGTACCGGACGCCCGTGATGCTTGCGATGCTCTTCGCCATCTTCAACCAGGTCTCCGGCATCAACGCCATTATATATTATTCGCCGCGCATTTTTGAAATGACGGGTCTGGGGAAGTCGTCGTCTTTGCTCTCCACGGCGGGGCTTGGCGCCGTGAATTTTTTGTTCACGCTCCTGGCCATGAATTGTATCGACCGCATCGGCAGGCGGACGCTGATGTTCATCGGTTCCTGGGGGCTGATCGCTACGCTGGCGCTGGTCGCCTGGAGCTTTTACGGGACGCATTTCAACGGATGGGCGGTACCGTTATTCCTTTTCGTCTACATCGCTTTTTTTGCCTTTTCGCAGGGGGCCGTCATCTGGGTGTTTATCGCCGAGATCTTCCCTAACCAGGTGCGGGCGAAGGGGCAGACCCTGGGGAGCACGACGCATTGGGTGATGGCGGCCGTGATCGCTTTCACGTTCCCTTACCTGGCCGAGAAGGCCGGGGGCGGGAACACCTTCGCGTTCTTTTGCATCATGATGTGCATTCAACTGCTGTTTGTCTGGAAGCTGATGCCGGAGACCAAGGGGAGATCGCTCGAACAGATAGAATATACGCTGGTGCTGCACTAGCCGGCGCCGCATGAACCGACCAAAAACGATTGCTATGAACTATCCCGTGGTGTGTTTCGGCGAGATCTTGTGGGACATCCTGCCCGGCAATATGGTGCCCGGCGGGGCGCCGATGAACGTGGCCTATCATCTTCAGAAACTGGGGATGCCGGCCGCCCTGATCACGCGCGTGGGACTCGACAACCACGGCAAGAAGCTGATCCAGCTCATGGAGCGCGAGGGCATCTCCACCGACTATTTCCAAATGGATTTTGAACTCGACACGGGTAAGGTGACGGCGACGCCGGGTGATGGCGATACGGTGCATTACGAGATCTGCAAGCCCGTGGCCTGGGACAATATCCAGTGGGACGACCATTTCGTGGCGCTGCTCGGGGAGGCCAGCTATTTTATCCATGGCAGTCTGGGCGCGCGTAGCGAGGCGAGCCGAAGCGTGCTTTACCGCCTCCTCGAAGCCGCGCAGACGCGGGTGCTGGATATCAACTTGCGTCCCCCGCATTACGACCGGTCCACGCTCGAGTATCTGCTGCGTGGCGCGGCCCTCCTAAAGCTCAACCTCGATGAGCTCGAGCTGCTTACGGGATGGTTCTCCGGTTATAGGACGGAAGCGGACCGGATGGAAGTGCTGCAGGCCCGCTTTCATATACCCACGATCGTGGTCACCCGCGGCAGTCAGGGCGCCATCCTGCTTAGCGAAGGCCAATTCTATACGCATTCCGGTTTTCGGGTGGAGGTAGCCGATACCGTGGGCAGCGGGGATGCCTTCCTCGCCGGGCTGCTATTCAGGCTGGCGGCGGGCACCGATCCCCCCGCGGCGTTGGAATACGCGAGTGCCATGGGCGCGTTGATCGCGACCCGGCAAGGTCCAACTCCGGCCTACCGGCCGGAAGATATCGAGAGAATTATGAAACTATAAATTGTCTATTATGAGAAAATCAATTATTGTATTGCCACTGCTGTTCCTATCCCTGCTGGGATTTGGTCAGCAGAAGCTGATCACAGGAAAGGTCCTGGGAAAAACGAGCAACGCACCCCTGCCGGGCGTCACGGTGGAAAACAAAAAGAAGACGGTGCTGACCGATGCGAACGGCGCCTTCTCCATCGAGGCCGCGCCGGGGGACCTGCTGATCTTTTCGTATGTAGGTATGAACCCGCAAAAGATCCGCGTGACTTCGGAAACCCAACCCCTGGTGCTGGTGCTCGAAGAAGGCAGCAGCGACCTGAACACGGTGGTGGTTACCGGTTATAAGTCGGAAAAGAAGGCCGATCTCACGGGCGCGGTGTCGGTGGTGAATCTCACCGATATCAAGAACAATCCCGTGGCCAGTCCCATGCTGGCGTTACAAGGACAGGTGCCCGGCCTCTACATCCAGGGGGATGGGTCGCCTACCGGCGCCAACGGCGGCGCGCCGACCATTATCATCCGCGGCGTCAACAACCTCAACGGAACCGGTAATGTCAACCCCCCGCTTTATGTGATCGATGGGGTCCCTACCAACCGCTATGAAGACTTCGCCAACCTGAACACGAATTCGATCGCTTCGATACAGGTGCTCAAGGATGCTTCCGCGGCTTCTATCTATGGCTCCCGGGCCGCCAGCGGCGTTATCATCGTGACTACCAAGGACGGCAGCAGCAATGGCGACAAGGTCAGGGTCCAGTTTAGTTCGAGCCTCACCTGGCAAACGGAAAGGCCCTGGCAGGAACCCGTCCTGAGCTCTGCGCAACGCGGCCAGGCGCTCTGGCAGGCGGCCGTCAACGATCACAATGTCGACGGGGTGACCGATCCCAATACCATCTCCACCAATGCCCTGTATACCTATAGCTGGAATAACAACTATGCCAACCCCGTGCTGAACAGCGTGAATATCGCCCCTTTTGTCGGCGGCGACAGTCTCGAGCCGGCGGCAAATACGAATTGGCAGAATGCCTTGTACAGGACCGCGATGGTCACCTCCAATGACATTGCGATCTCCGCGGGCAACGCGCAGCGTGGGCTGCTGATGGATTTTGGCTATTACAATAACAATGGCCTGATGCAGTTTACCAACTATCAGCGCTACAACGCGCGGGTGAATTCGCACGCCAGCTTCTTCGGGAATGCGGTCAAGATCGGCGAGAACTTCCAGCTGTCGCGTACTTCGCAGGTGAATTCCACTAACGATGTCGGCGGCGATGCCGTGGGTGACCTGGCCATCACGCTGGCGCCGACCATCCCCCTGTACAAAAAGGATGGGACCTATGGCGGCCCGGTGGGCGCCGGCTATTCCGACCGTAACAACCCGGTGGACATGCAGTTCCTCAACCGGTGGAATACTACCAATCTTTTTTTGGCGACGGGAAATGTGTTTGTCGAGGTCCAGCCGATCAAAAACCTGGTGTACCGGACGAGCCTTGGCTTCGATTATTCGGATGGGTTAGGAAAGTTGATCCACCAAACGGGTCAGGAAGGCCCGGTGTTTTCGATCAACAGCCTGGCCTTGCAGGAGGCCAAGGAGTTTACGTTTACCTGGACCAATACGTTGAGCTATAATTTGGTGTTGGGGAAGAACCGGCTGAATCTGCTGGCCGGCATCGAGGCGGTGAATGATAAATACAATACGTTTGGCGCGGCCAATACGAATTTCGCCGTTCAGGATGTGAATTATTTTGTGTTGAATGCCGGGTCGGGTACCCAGACGGACAATGGATACGGTACGGGGTACAAACTCTTGTCCCAGTTTGGCAAGGCCTTTTACAGCTATGCCGACAAATATCTTGCGTCTGTAACGGTACGGCGGGATGGGTCGTCCCGGTTTGGTGCCAACAATCCTTATGGCGTCTTCCCGGCCTTCACCGTGGGCTGGCGGATCAACAACGAAGACTTCTTTCAGAATGCCGCGGCCAAGATTGGCATCTCGGACCTGAAGCTGCGGGCGGGTGTAGGTACGGTGGGTAACCAAACCTTTCAGGGATCGAATATCGCTTTGAGCAATGCCGCGGCGCTGTCGCTTTTTGCCGCCAACTATGGGACGAGCAGCCCTGCCGATCCCGAATGGCTCAATACCGGTACCGCCTATGACCTCAATGGGGTCAATACGGGCACGCTTCCTTCCGGTTTCGTGCAAACGCAGCTGGGTAACCCAAATCTAAAATGGGAACAAACCACGGAAACGAATATCGGTCTGGATCTCGGGTTTATGAACCAGGCACTCACGGGATCATTCGACTGGTTCAACCGGAATACCTCGAATATCCTGATCCAGCCGCCGATACCCGGCGCTGTGGGTGAAGGTCAGCTGCAATGGGTCAATGGCGCCTCCAAGAACACAAAAGGGTGGGAGGCCATCTTAGGGTATCACAATAAGACGTCTTTTGGTTTGGGTTATTCCGTTACCGTGAATGCGGATCATTGGGCGGACAAGATCACCCAGTTGCCGGAGGACGTTCGCGCGGCCTATCCGGGGGATGTGAATCACTCGATCATCGGGCATTCGCAGTTTGCGATCTTTGGTTATCAGACGGACGGTATTTTCCAGAGTGCTTCGGACGTCAAGGCCGCGCCTTACCAGCCCGGGGCTAGTCCCGGCCGGATCCGCTATAAAGACCTCGATGGCAATGACACCGTGAATGTGCTGGATCAGACCTGGCTGGGCAACACCCTGCCGAAGGTAGAGTATGGTATCCGGATCGAGCTCAACTATAAGAATTTCGACTTTGCGATCTTTGGCTCCGGTGTAGCGGGGCAAACGGGCTATGACCCGGTGAAGTACCTGAATTCGTTTATCAATACCCGTAATAATTTTGGTCCGGGCGTGCTGTCTGCCTGGACGCCGCAGAATCCGCATAGCAGCGTGCCGGCGCTCTCCATCTCTAATCTGAATTTTGAAGACCGGGCTTCCAATTATTATTACGTCAACACTTCGTATTTCAAGATCAGGGATCTTTCTCTCGGGTATAATTTGCCTGCGAGTATTGCCCAGGGCATGAAGATGCAGGGGTTGCGGGTATATGTGAGCGGGCAGAACCTGGTGGCGTTCAAGCACAAGGCCTTCCTCAGCAAGGACCCGGAAAGAGCGAATTCCTTTGCACTGTGGCCGAAACCTACTTCTTATACGGTTGGATTGAATGCTTCTTTTTAACTATTAATACGCAAATATGAAATACTTTAAAATAACGCTTGCGGTGCTGTGTGTGGGCTTGACCTTCGGCCGCTGCAAGAAATACCTGAACGAACAGCCGCAGGGCTACCTGGATGCCAGCGGCCTCACCTCGGCGACAAGCGTCGACGGGCTGGCGACGGCGGCCTACGCCGGGATTGCGAACGACTGGTGGGATGCACCGATCACGAGTAACTGGGAGTGGGGCAGTGTCCGGAGCGACGATGCCTATAAGGGTGGCGGCGGCTTGAGCGACCAGGGACAGCTCAACGTATATGAGCAGTTCTATCTGCTGAATTCTTCGAATAGCGGGTCGGGCGATTTTGGTTTTCCCGGGGTTTGGATCCGGGCGTATGCCGCGATCTCGCGGTGCAATGTGGCCCTCCGGGCTTTGCAGAATATTACCGATGCGCAGCTGCCGGCGCGGGAGTCGCGGATCGGGGAGATGCATTTCCTGCGCGGGCATATGTTCTTTTTGTTGAAGGTGCTGTTCAATCGCATCCCGTGGTTTGACGAGACGGCCACGGACGACCAGATCAAGCTGGTGCCCAATACGATGTCCAGCGATTCGCTTTGGATACACATCGAGCAGGATTTCAAGACGGCGCGGGACCTGCTGCCGACTACCCAGCCCGGTGAGCCGGGGCGCGCAACGCGGTATGCTGCGGAAGCTTATTTGGCCAAGGCCTATTTATATCACGCCTATACGCAGGATGCCTCTTATACGGTCACGGGTATCAATGCGGCGTATATGGACTCGGTGGTGGCGCTGACGACAGATATTATTAATTCGGGGCAGTATGCATTGAACACCGATTTTGCGTATAATTTCCTCGACGGGCATGACAATGGGCCGGAGTCGATCTTTGCCATCCAGTATTCGATCAACGATGGGACGCAGATCGGCGGGCGGTTGAGCATGTCGACCTCGCTGAACTATTTCGCGGGTGCGGCGCAGTATGGGTGTTGTGCATTTCATATTCCTTCGCAGAATCTCGTGAATGCCTTTGGAACCGATGCGAATGGGCTGCCGCGTTTTACCTGGTTCAACAATGTCACGCTGACGGATGACAGCCTGACCTCTTCCGGAGCCTTTGTCGACCCGCGGATCGATCATACCATTGGGATCGCGAACCATCCATTCAAATATGATGCGGCGTTGCCGTATGAGCACAGCTGGGAGCGGGATAATGGCGACTATGGCGGGTTTGGGACGATGAAGGAGCTGCAGCTGGCCACCTGTCCGTGTTTTAAAAAGCTGGGACCTTTCTATGGGACTTCGGTGAACATGGATGTGCTGCGTTATGACGATGTTCTGTTGATGGATGCCGAGGCTGAAATACAATTAGGGGACCCGGCCGCTGCCTTGCCGCTGATCAACCAGGTACGGGCTCGGGCGGCGGCGATCTCGCCGTTGGTGAAAAATCTCGACGGCACGTATCCTTCGAATTATAAGATCGATATTTACCGGCCGGGAGTCAATATCCCCGTTTGGGATCAGGCGACGGCCTTTACCGCGTTGCAGTGGGAACGTCGGATGGAGTTTGCGATGGAAGGCGACCGGTTCTTTGACCTGGTCCGGTGGGGGATTGCGGCGCCGACGCTCAATGCTTTCTTTGCGGTGGAGAAGACGCGACATGGTTTTTTGGCGAATGCGCATTTTACGCATGGGGTGCATGAATATTTCCCGATACCGCAGGAACAGATCGTGTTTACGAATGGATTGTATAAACAAAACCCGGGGTATTAATTATGAAATGGTTGTTTTTCTTTCTGGTGGTCTGGTGTGGTTGTGCTTGTGCGCAGCCACCCACTCCGCAATGGCGGCCGGTGTATCATTTTACGCCTTTGACTAATTGGACCAATGATCCCAACGGCCCGCTCTGGCTGCATGGCGAGTGGCTGGTGTACAATCAGCAGAACCCATTCGGGAACAAATGGGGGCATATGAGCTGGGGCCATGCCGTATCGACGGACCTGGTTCACTGGAAACATCTGCCGGTGGCGATACCGGAGAAGATCGATGCTTCTCGCGGTGACACTGTTTGGATTTTTTCCGGGTCGGCGGTGTGGGACGAGCATAATACAAGTGGGTTTTGTCGCGGTGGGGGTTGCATCGTAGCCATCTATACCGCGCATCAGCCGAATCTGCATAAGGAGTCGCAGTATATCGCCTATAGTAACGACGGTGGGCTGAGCTTTACGAACTATTCCGGCAACCCCGTGATCGATCTCAATAAGCGCGATTTCCGCGACCCCAATGTGTTTTGGCATGCGGGTTCGGGCTCTGGCTCTGGTTCAGGATCGGGTCCGGCTTCGGGCTCCGGTTCAGGCTCCGGCTCGGGTTCGGGTCAGTGGGTGATGGCTGTTTCGATGACCCGCGAGCATCAGATCCGGCTTTATGGGTCGGCGAATCTGCGTGAGTGGAAGGTGCTGAGCGATTTTGGGCCGGCGGGGTATACCGGCTCGGGCTGGGAATGCCCTTCGTTGATGGAACTGCCGGTGGAAGGTTCGCCGGGAGTGACCAAATGGGTGATGATGAATTCCGTTGGCGGCGGGAAACGGGGCGTCTTCATGCAGTATTGGGTGGGGGATTTTGATGGTACGACTTTTCACAACGATAATCCGGCCGATACCGTGTTGCCTGTGGATTACGGCGATTGTTTCTACGCCGCCATTCCCTGGAACGATGCGCCGCGCGGTGCAAAAATTCTCGTGGGTTGGATGATACCCGGTCCGCAACACACCTATCCGTGGACGGGGCAGTTCTCTATTCCGCGTGATCTTTCGCTGCGTCGTACTGCGGCGGGTTACCGGCTGATCCAGGAACCTGCGGCCGTGGTGTTGACCGCTTTTGACCGGCTGCCGGCTGCTTCGCGGCATACCGTTGCCTCTTTAACGGTTGGCGATGCGCCGGTTGCGCTCGAGGGGCTTCATGGGAATAGCTGGATGCTGGATGCCTCGCTTTCGGTTTCCGCTGGTGCCGTGGCAGGCTTCAAGATCGGGCAGGGCAGCGATGGGACGGAGACGGTGATCGGGTATGATGCTTCTTTGCGTCAGCTCTTTGTGGATCGCAGCCATAGCGGCGCGGCGAAGATCAGGCCGGGGGCCGAGCGGCAGACGCTGGACCTTTCGGGCGATGATGCTCACGGCGCGGTTGCGCCTGGCCGCGATGAAGCCGGCGGCGGTACGGCCGCTGGCAGCCGCGATGAAGCTGGCGGCCGGGAGATCAGGCTGCGTATCTTGATGGACAAAGGGTCGCTGGAGATCTTTGTGAATGGCGGGGAGAAGGTGCTGACGACGTATGTTTATCCCGAGGCAGGGGCCACTGGTTGTTCGGCGTTTGCCACGGGCGGGAAGGCGGAAATAAAAGACCTGAAGACATGGGACCTCTCAAGACTATGACCGGCAGTAAACTATGGCATAAGCAGTCAGCACCGGCAAATCGACGGCTGGCTGCGGAGGGGTGTGTCTACATCCCTCTGATCTTGTTGCGGCTTGCCGCCGTGCTGCTTGGTGCCGCTCTGCTTGGTGCGATGCTGTTAGCCACTGTGCCGGCCGAAGCGCAAGGGCCGGTGAAGATTTTGCTGCCAGCCATCGAAGCGCAACAGCCGGGGAACCCGCCGCCGGCTGCGACGATACCTGCATTCCGGTGGGTTCGGCGTGACCTGGGGCTGGTCACCAATGCCGATCTGCCCGCCGGGAAGCTGGTGCTCTTTGTGTTCTTCGATCCGGATTGTGATCACTGCAAGCGGGCGGTAGGGCACATGGACAGCGAGGTGACGGATTGGCGTTCTGCGGCCGTGTATTTTGTTTCGATGGAGAGCCAGGAGAAGATAACCCGGTTTGTTGCTAAATACGCGCCGCGGCTCGCGGCGCAGCGGAATGTGGTGTTTCTGCGTGATCCGGGCGGCGGCTACATGCTGGGGTTTCATCCGATACGGTTTCCTTCGCTATTCCTATATTCACCGGAACATAAACTGCTGGACTATGAGGATAATGAAGAAACTTTATTCAGGATCAAGCGGTCGATGGCGGCGTTCGCGGGTCCGGCGCGGTAGGGCCGCGGGGATGGGCGCTGGGGCAAGGTTGGGCATTGGCAGGGGCGTGGTCGCGTTGACGCAGGCCGGCGCGAGATTGGGGGTCGCGGCGGCGCTGCTGTTGTTTTCCTGCGGGCGGCGGGCGGAGACGCTGTTTTCCGTGGTCCCGCCGCCCGTAAGCCACGTCGATTTTGCCAACAACCTGCCTGACCGGCCGGACCTGAGCATACTCGACTATGTCTATTATTATAATGGCGGGGGCGTCGCCGTAGGTGATATCAACAACGACGGACTGCCGGACCTCTATTTTACCGGCAATGGAAAAGGCAAGAATAAACTCTATCTCAACAAAGGGAATTTTGTATTCGAAGATATCACGGACAAGGCCGGGGTGGCGGGCAGTGCCGACTGGTGTACGGGTGTGACCATGGCCGATGTCAACGGCGACGGGTTCCTCGATATCTATGTGTGCGCCGTCGCGAACACCATGGGGTTTACCGGCCACAACGAGCTATTCATCAACAACGGCAACGGCACCTTCACCGAGAGCTCGGCGGCCTACGGCCTCGATTTCTCGGGTTTCTCCACGCAAGCCGTTTTTTTCGACTATGATCATGACGGCGATCTCGATTGTTTTATCCTGAACCAGAGCCAGCATCCCAACGCGCATATTGTCGACACTTCCGCCCGGCGCGGGTATGACGCCAATGCCGGCGAGCGGTTGTACCGAAACGACGGGACGACGGGCGCCACTGCGGGACCGGGAGCCGGGGCAGGGGGCCGCTCGCGCACCGAGAGCCAGGCAGCAGCCGGGGGTCATCCCCATTTCACGGATGTGACCGCACAGGCGGGGCTCTACCGGAGCAGCCTGTGTTATGGCCTGGGCGTCGCCGTGGGCGATCTCAACAACGACGGCTGGGAGGACATCTATATCGGCAACGATTTTCACGAAAACGACTTCTATTATATCAACAACGGGGACGGCACCTTTACGGAAAGCGGCGCCAGGCATTTCCGGCATTACAGCCGCTATAGCATGGGCAACGATATCGCCGATTTCAATAACGACGGTCAGCTGGATGTCGTCACCGCGGATATGCTACCCCGTGATGAAAGGACGTTGAAGACCTATGGCAACGGCGAACACCTCGACACGTATGAGGAGAAGATCACGCGCAACGGCTACCAGGACCAGTATTCCCGGAATTGCCTGCAACGCAACAATGGCGACGGGGTGAGCTTTAGCGATATCGGGCTGATCAGCGGCATTTCCGCGACGGACTGGAGTTGGAGTGCGCTTTTCGCCGACCTCGACAACGATGGCAATAAGGATCTTTTTATCACGAGCGGCATCGTCAAGCGGCCGCTGGATCTCGATTTCATCTCTTTCTCCGGCAGCATCCGCGATCCTGCTGCCTATGGAAGCCCCGAGGAGCTGCGGCGGCTGCTGGACTCGAAGATGCCGGATGGCGCTTCGCATCCTTTTGTGTTTCGGGGCGATGGGGAGGTGGCGTTTGCCGATTCCAGCGATGCCTGGGGTGTGGGCGGGCTCAAGGGCTATTTCAATGGCGCGGCTTATGCCGATCTCGATAACGATGGCCGGCTGGATCTCGTGATCAACTGCATCAATGCGCCGGCGGTGATCTTAAGAAACAATGGGCCGCGGCGGCATTGGTTGTCGGTCGCGTTCGAGGGGGGCGATTCGGCGGGAGCGGCCGGTGCTTCGATGGGCGCCGGTGGCGGTGGCGGTTCGATGGGCGCCGGTAACCGGTTTGGGATCGGGGCTAAGGCCTACGTCTATGCGAGCGGCAAGCTACAATATCAGCAGCTGATGCTCACGCGGGGATTCGAGTCTTCCGTGGAGCCGCGGCTGCATTTTGGGTTGGGGGACGCGACGGTGGCCGACAGCGTGTTGATCGTATGGCCGCGCGGGAGATGGCAATTGCTTCGGCATGTCGCCGCGGACAAGCCGCTGGTAGTGCGGGAGGCGGAGGCGGCGCCCGGATTCACACGCGACCGATGGTTTCCGCAGAGAAAAGCCCCGCTGGAGGACGTAAGCGCAGACGTGAAGCTGGGCTGGCGGCACCGCGAAGACAGCTTTGACGATTTCAAACAGCAATACCTGATCCCGCACCAGGAGTCAGCGCGCGGGCCGAGGCTGGCCGTTGCCGATGTCAACCACGATGGGCTCGACGACCTTTTTGTTTGCGGGGCGCGCGGACAGGCGGGTGCCTTGTTTATCCAGTCTGCGGGCGGTTCCTTTGTGCGTGCCGATAGCACCGTCTTTGCCCGTAATGCGGGGAGTGAGGGTGTCGATGCAGTGTTCTTCGATGCCAACGGCGACGGGTATCCGGACCTATACGTCGTTAGCGGGGGGAATGAGGCGCCGGATGGCGATTCTTCGCTGCGGGATCATTTCTATCTGAACGACGGTAAGGGGCATTTCAGGGAATGCATGGACTGCGTGCCGCAGTTGCTGACGAACAAATCCTGTGTAGCGGCTGCGGATGTGAATGGGGATGGGTATATCGATCTTTTTGTCGGTGGGTTGACGAGTGCGGGAAAGTATGGCGTTACCGACCAATCCTGCGAGCTGTTGCTGAACGACGGGCGTGGACATTTTAGGTCCGCAGTCGGCAGTTCCGCAGGCGCCGGGGGCGGCGGCACGGCGAACGGTGAGGTGTTCCCTTCGCAGCAGCGCGGCATCGTGACCTCGGCGGCGTTTGCGGACCTCGATGGGGACGGGCGGCCGGATCTGGTGGTCGCCGGGGAATGGATGGGGGTGAAGATCTTTTACAACCGCGGCGGTGTTTTCCGGGAGCAGGAGATTGACGGTTCCAGCGGGCTGTGGCAGTGCGTTGCCATCGCGGATGTCAACGGAGACGGCCATCCGGATATCCTCGCGGGGAACTGGGGGCACAACTCCAAGCTCTATGCCGGCAAGGATGGCCCGCTGAAATTATATGTCAAGGATTTCGAAAGCTCGGGTATCAACGAGCAGCTGCTCACCTACAGGATCGGTGGGGTGGAATACCCGTTCTATGGCAAGGACCAGCTGGAGCTGGCGTTGCCGCTATTGAAACATAGCAGGCTGCGGTACGACGAGGTCGCGGGGAAACCGGTGCAGAACCTGTTTGGCGCCATGCTCGACGGCTCGCGCGTGTTTACCGCCCAGATGCTGGGGTCGACTTGCTTTATCAACGATGGCAAGGGGCATTTTTCGCCTATGGAGCTGCCCTGGCCGTTGCAGCTGTCGCCGGTGTTCGCCTTTGCGGCGGTGGAAGCCCCGCGCGAGTGGCTGGCCGTGGGAAATTTCTATGGAGTGCAGCCTTACGAGGGGCGCTATGACGCGATGGATCCTACGGTGTTCACGTATGACCATGCGACGGGGCAGGGGGGTGATAAAGCACCGCAGGATGTGGGTGATAAGGCGACGCCGAAGTTGCGGTATGCCTATGAGCTTCCGGCGATCGGCGGCGAGTTCCGGGACGCAAAATGGCTGAGGGGCCCAAAAGGGCGGAGGATGCTGGTGCTGGCGCGAAACAATGCGGCACCGGTGTTTCTGCGGGTGGCGCCATGAGGCTATCGGCAATGTAAAATTGCGTGAATGGAACTGTTACCTGGAGACGCAAAGCGTACGTTTATTGTCCGCTTCCGGACAGCCGCCCTACTCGCGATACCAAAACCTGCTTGCAATCAATGAGTTATAGGCCGGCATGCTGCTTGTTCTCCCCAGAGAAATGATTCCTAATGGTTAAGAATTTTTTGGTTGTTGCCTGGCGCAACCTGATCAGGAATAGAACGTCTTCCCTGATCAATATTGTTGGCCTGGCTGTTGGTCTTGCCGTAGCCATCGTATTGGGCCTATGGGTCTGGGACGAAGTGACCTTTGACCAGTATCATAAGCATTACGACCGGATTGCGCAGGTCATGCAGCAACAGACCACCAGCGGCCAGATATCAACCCAATCGGGAATTTCATTTCCCATGGGGCGGGAGCTGCAAACCAACTATCGAAGCGATTTTACGCATATCGTCATGTCCTCCTATGCAGGCAGCCATATCCTGACCGCAGGCAATGAGCATTTTGACCGGTTTGGCGTTTTTATGGACAAAGAAGCACCCGAACTATTTTCTTTAAAACTCAAGGAAGGGAACTATGCCGCTTTGAGTGACCCGCATTCGGTGATCATTTCGCAAACCGCCGCCAAAGTTATGTTCGGCGACAAGGAAGCCATGCATCAGCTCCTGCGCATCGACAATAAGCTGGACGTGCAGGTGACCGGAGTCTATGAGGATCTTCCGCAGAATACGACCCTTTGTGGCATCCAATTTATCGCGACCTGGGATCTTTATAAAACTTCCGAGCAATGGATCATCATGGCGGACAGGCAAAACCAGTGGGATAATAATTCTTTCCAGCTTTT
>DASYZH010000401.1:0-11016 GCA_035946435.1 Puia sp.
TTGGGATAGGTGTCGCCCATGCCGCTTTCGAAAAGGCCGGAGCTGCCGGTAAGCGTCAGGGATTTGATGCGCTCCGGGTGCTTGGTGACGTACATTAGGCCGACATGCCCCCCGAGGGAGTTACCCAAAAGGTTGATATTCTTATAATCGCGATATTCGATGAACTTGTGCAGGAATTTCTCCAGGCCTCCGACCGTGGTATGCAACAGATCCAGGTCCAGGAGTGGTAATAAGGGGACTACCACCTTGTGGGTATGGCGGAAAGCTTCGATCTGGCCGGCGAAGTTACTCAATGCCCCGAATAAACCATGTAACAACAACAGCGGCTCACCTTCTCCTTCTTCGATGAATCTGAACTTTTCTTCTTGTTTGATTTCGTATTGCATCAGTCTAATAAGATTCTGTCCCTGTAATTAACCGCTAAAATAAACGTTTTACCCCAAATATGGTATTAGCGGGACAATAACTCTCGTGCCACGGCATTGATGGTCTTACCGTCAGCCTGACCGGCGAGCTGCTTTGTCGCGGCACCCATGACCTTGCCGATATCGGCGGGAGAACTAGCCCCGGTCTCGGCGATGATCTTCGTGAGGATCGCTTTTAATGCGGCTTCATCCAGCTGTTGTGGAAGAAATTTCTCGATTATGGCGATCTCTTCTTCCTCTTTTTGGGCAAGGTCAGCGCGCTGCTGCTGTTGATAGATGGCCAGGGAGTCTTTGCGCTGTTTGACCAGCTTTTGCAGGAGTTTTGTCTCGTCGGCTTCCTTTAACTCACCGCCCGCCCCTTCCGAGGTCTTGGCGAGGATGATTGCCGCTTTGATGGCCCGCAGTCCCCGCAAGGCAGCTTCGTTCTTTGCCAGCATGGCCGCTTTTAGCTCGGCCATTACCTTTTGTTCCAATGCCATATGTTATACGTTTTATTATTGTAATTTGTTTGTCTTTAGCTGCTGATCCTGAAATTTCTTATAGAAATCACGGGCGAATTGCTTCATTTCGTTCATGAGCACCGGGTCCTGTGTCGCCCGT
This sequence comes from Puia sp., assembly GCA_035946435.1. GTDB lineage: Bacteria > Bacteroidota > Bacteroidia > Chitinophagales > Chitinophagaceae > Puia. The sequence goes on from DASYZH010000401.1 coordinate 1,026, forward strand.
TGATAGGTTTCCGCCATGGTCATCAGGGTCTGATAGAAAAAGTCGGCCATTTCGTCGATCATCATTTCTTTGGTCCAGAGGTCGATCCGCAAGGCTGTTTTTTCGGCGCCGTCCCAGAAAGCCAGCATCATGGCTTTAGCCTGATGAGCGTTCTCGGTAGCGGAATCGGAGGCGTTCCAGCGGATGTCTTCGGGTACCCGTTCTTTGTCCAGTATGACGTCGATATTTATGGATGATGTACTCATAATAAAAATTAGCAAGCCGCAATTTAATTGATTTTGTTTATCTCGCGGCCTACGACTGTTTGGATCGCCGCGAGCGAAGGTGACGGATCGAAACCCGAGAGCCTCGAAGTCCCATTTGCAATGAGGGTGTTCCGCCCCGTCTCGTCTTTATATACCGACATCATATATCCGGCCAGGGCCGCGGGGTCGTCGACTCCCGCGATCACTGCGGCGTCATCCACCATCTCCCGCAACCGGCTGCTGCGGGCTACCAGTGCGGGTGTGCCTGCCTTCCAGGCATTCAGCAGGGTGGTGCCCAGTGAGCCGTCCTCGAAAGGGAACAGGACCGCGTAGGCTGCGCTTAGGATGTCGTCCGGGCTGGCCGCACCGATGGCGGTCGCCGGGCTGGCTGAAACTGCGGCGGTCGGGAAATGGCCGGTATTGAAGTCCGGCGCAGGGTTGGTCGCGGCGGTGTCGATCCAGTGTATGTCGCCGCGGTATTTGTAGGTCTCGAGGCGTTGCCGCAGCGACCCCGTGCGGGTGCCGGCCAGCACAAGCTGGAGATTCGAAAGTTGCCGTTTTTTAAACAGCGAAAAGGCTTTCAGCAGCTGCACGACCTGGTCTTCGCCGTCGTGCGTCGCCGCTCCTGTTCCCATCGCCGGGACGAAAAAATATTCCTTCCCGCCGGTATACCGATGTCTGATCGCTTCTTTATCGCTTACCGGCAGGGGATGGATTCCCGGCGAAGGGGCGGGCCGGACCACGAGGATGTTCGCGGCGTCTATATGTCCCCGGCCGGCGAGCCAGCTGCGGTCCTTTTCCGAAAAGCAAAAGATCGTTTCCGCCTGGCGCACGCTGTTCCCCAGGCGGGCGGCGTAGATGGGCACGGTGGATCCCGCCGGCATCGTAGCTGCTTCTTTAGGGTTGGCGAATACCGGCATCCAGACACATTGCCGGGCCCCCGCAGGTTTGGCCGTCACGCCGCCGGTGAGCATCAGCAGATCGGGCTTGTGCCGTTTCACGAGGCGGGGCAGCTGCCAGTCGTACCAGAGCTTCCAGCCCAGGGGGCCGGGGAGGCTGCGGGCCGTGAGGAGGCGGGTCCGGTCGGAGGGGACGCCAGGGGAAGCGGGGCAGGGGCCTGACGGGGCCACGCCTGAGCCGGGCAGCGGGGTGGGCGGCGCCGGGGGGGAGCCGGGCGAAGCGGGGCGGGGGCCGGGCTGGTCTGAAACCAGGCCGGGAAGGAGGCCCGGCCGGTAGGCATGATCTACCAGCAATAGCCATTCGACGGCCTGATCGCCGGATAACGCGGCGACGGCAGAGACGATCAGGCGGTATTTCTCGCTGTCCGACCCCGCCAGTTGAAGGGGTCGACAGTCCAGCATAATGCGCATAGTGAAAGGCCGCCGAGGGCGGCTCCGCTGCAAAGGTAATTAAGGGTATCCTGGCCACCTGAGCCTTTTTTATCCACCGGAGGAAAACACTAACTAATTGTTAATAAATTGATTGAATATAATAAACGATTAGCAGAGATGTGGTTTTTACGGTCCTTGTCATATAGTAACTACCGCATTGGCCCTATTCTTGTATAACTATAGTTAATTATTTAATCCGTTTTATTCTGTCTAAAATCCGTGCCTATGAACCGTGTGTACACTGTATCCTTTATTGTCATTGTATTGATAATAAGCTTACCCGGGGTTGTGCTTGCTCAGTGCAATTGCACCGGCGGAGTACCCGCCACCCCGGTCACCTATTTCGATTCCTTTCCTTCCACTACTGCCGCTTCCGTCACATTGACTTTTCCGCAATTCGATCCAAGCGTCGGAACACTCTCGTGTCTAAGCGTATGGGATACGGCCTTTGGGGCCTCGACAACGCACGCAACCAACCTTGATACGGCGGACTATGTCGAATACTCCTTCCTGCTTTCGCTTACCGAATCGCTTCAGGGACCTTCCGGCGGGGGGATAAACATCTCCAGCAGTAATAACGCGACTTATGGCCCCAGCACGCTGTCGCCCTATGGGCTAGCCGGCGACACCATTCGTTATGGCCCGGACTCTCTTTTCAAGGGTGTGGCCGGATTTGGTTCCACTGTCGCCAATACGACGCCATATCTTGGTACAGGAAGCGTGAAATTCAAATTCAGCATCAGCGGTGGTGTCATTACTACCGAAGGCGGCGCCAATTACAACGCAGGTCCCACCACCTCTTACGCGGGTAAGGTGCGGATCACTTATTACTGGTGCCCGGCGGTCTCGCTGGCGACCGGCATCCAGAACTTTACGGTTGCTCCCGAGGGAAATAGCCTGTTATTACAATGGTTAACACAGAATCAACAACCCAATACCCAATATGAGATCCAAGTCAGCCAGGACGGCCAAAACTTCAGCAATATCGGACAAGCGCAAAGTAACGCTTCTGCAACAGGTACTGCTGCAAAATACCAGGATCAATACTACCCTGATCCGTCTTATGTGGGCAAGCTCTATTTCCGGATCGTCGAAACGGATGCTACGGGAAGAGTGAGCATTTCGACGGTACTCGTCTACGATCCCACGGGGGGGCCCGGCGACATCAGCTATCAGACCTTCCCGAACCCGGCCACCAACAGCCTGCAGGTGCAGTTCAACAGTAACCAAACGGGCAGGTTCCTGCTCGAGCTGGTGGCCACCAGCGGACAGGTCGTCCGGCAAGAAGAGGCCACGCTGGCCGGCACCAGCATGCTGCGGCTCGACCTGAATCCCCATCCGGCCCGGGGGCTGTATTTTCTAAGAACTACGGATGTGACGCATAACAGGAGCTATGTAAGTAAGGTATTTATCAATTAAATTATCAATTAATTGCGTTAGATTTGTCTCTCATAAACAGAGCGTATGGAATATAATACCACGCGGAATCACCTGATAATGCGTGAATATGGGCGACATATTCAAAAGATGATCGAATACCTGTTGACCCTGGAAGATAAAGAGAAGAGGCAGCGTAATGCGCATGCCGTGATCGAGTTGATGGGTTTTTTGAATCCGCATCTCAAGAACGTCGAAGATTTTCGTCATAAGCTGTGGGATCACCTGTTCCTGATCTCCGATTTCAAGCTGGAAGTAGCCTCCCCGTATCCCATTCCTACCCGGGAGACGTTGCGGGCCCGGCCGAAGCCATTGCGTTATCCAAAACGCTATCCCAAGTTCTCGCATCTCGGCAAGAACCTGGAGATAGTGATCAACAAGGCGCTGGCCGAAGAAAATCCGGACAAACGCGCCGGGTTTGCCAATGCGGTAGCTTATTACATGAAGCTGGCCTATAACAACTGGCATAAGGAGACCGTCCATGATGACGCCATCCAAAGCGAGCTGACGAATCTTACTAACGGGCAACTCGCGTTCACGAATACGCCTTTTGTCAAGAGCTTTCAGCAGGATACGCGGGGGCGCGACAACCGCGATAACCGGGGTAACTCTTTTGGTGGCGAGAATCGGGAGAACCGCAATTACCGGAAACAAAAATTCCAGCAGCGGAATAACAACAACAACAACAATCGCAACGACCGGAATAACGACCGGGGCGGCAATAAATTCAAGAAGAAACGATATTAGCGAAAGGATCAAACCTAGCGTGTGCATTCATTCGAAGTCATCGGCGGCAAGAAACTAACGGGGGCCATTGTCCCGCAGGGAGCCAAAAATGAAGCCTTACAGATCATCAGCGCCGTTTTGCTTACACCGGAGAAGGTAACTGTCTCCAATATTCCCGATATTCTGGATGTCAACCTGCTCATCGACCTTTTGGAGGAGATGGGGGTGAAGATCGATCGTCCGAAGCGTGATACCTGTACTTTCCAGGCCGATAACGTGGACATCGAGTATCTGCGCAGTGAAGCCTATCGCAGGAAGAGCGGCCGGCTGCGGGGATCGGTGATGGTCGCGGGCCCGATGCTGGCGCGCTATCGCAAGGCGTTTATCCCCAAGCCGGGCGGCGACAAGATCGGGCGACGGCGCCTGGACACGCATATCATTGGTTTCGAAAAGCTGGGGGTCCAATTCCGTTATGAACAGGAAGAGGGTCTTTTCCATCTGGACGCACCGCATCTCAAGGGTTGTTATCTGCTGCTGGATGAGCCTTCGGTCACCGGTACGGCGAATATCATCATGGCTGCCGTGATGGCGGAGGGGACGACGACCATCTACAATGCCGCCTGCGAGCCTTATATCCAGCAGCTGTGTAAGATGCTCACCCGGATGGGGGCGCGGATCCGGGGGATCGGCGGCAACCTGTTGCAGATCGAAGGCGTGGCTTATCTCGGGGGCACCGAACACCGGATGTTGCCGGATATGATCGAGATCGGTTCTTTTATCGGTCTCGCGGCCATGACGCAAAGCTCGCTCACGATCAAAGACGCGGCGGTCGACCAGCTGGGTATTATCCCGGATAAGTTCCGGCAGCTGGGCATCGAGCTGGAGATCCGCGGCGACGATATTTATATCCCCGAGCAGGAGGTATATGAGATCCAGAGTTTTCTCGACGGTTCGGTGCTGACGATCTATGATCATCCCTGGCCGGGTTTTACCCCGGACCTGCTGAGCATCGTCCTCGTAGTGGCCACGCAGGCCCGCGGGTCGGTGCTGATCCATCAAAAGATGTTCGAGAGCCGGCTGTTCTTTGTCGACAAGCTCATCGATATGGGGGCGCAGATCATCTTGTGCGATCCGCATCGGGCGGCCGTTATCGGTTTGGCGCGGGAGCAGCGGCTGCGGGGGATCACCATGAGCAGTCCGGATATCCGAGCCGGTGTCGCCCTGCTGATCGCGGCGTTGAGTGCGGAGGGACGCAGCACTATTCAGAACATCGAGCAGATCGACCGGGGTTATCAGCACATTGATCATCGCCTCAGGCTATTGGGCGCCCAAATCAACCGGATATGAGCGACGAGAAGATCATCATCATCACGGCGCCATCCGGCGCCGGGAAAACTTCCATCACCCGTTATCTGCTCGGGAAATATCCCGACCGGCTGGCGTTTTCGGTCTCGGCGGCGACGCGTAGTCCGCGTTCCTACGAGAAGGATGGTGAAGATTATTATTTTCTTTCGCTCGACAATTTCAAGCAAAAGATCAAGCACAACGAGTTCGTGGAATGGGAGATGGTCTATGAGGGCAAGTATTACGGCACGCTGAAAAGCGAGTTGAACAGGATCTGGGCGGCCGGCAAGACGCCGCTGCTGGACATCGAGGTCAAGGGGGCCATTCATATCCGGGAACAATATCCGGATTCGACGCTTGCGCTTTTTATCGAACCCCCTTCCGTGGATGAGCTGCGGCGCCGGCTGGAGGCGCGGGGCACGGAGACGGTGGAGAGCCTCATGGCCCGGGTAAACAAGGCTTCCTATGAGATCTCCTTCAAACATCATTTCGACAAGATCATCGTCAACGACGATCTGCGCAAGGCCTGCCAGGAAGCGGAGGCGGCCATTAAAGCGTTTGTGGGGTTTTAGCGCGGGCGGCCCCGGAACGACCGGCGGGCGGCTAAAGGCTATAAAATCCCGAATTTTCCCGTTATTTTCGTAAACGGAAAACGCGGTAGCGGTTTCGTCCACGGGCGAAAGCCCGCGAACGAGGGCCGCTCCGGTGGAGCGGGCAGAAGTTCTGCAGACATTAGCGCTTTGGCGGGAATGCGCTAATTTTCTCGAAGCGCATTCCCGAACAATATATGATCAATACAAATACCCTTATCGGGATCGTTATTGCGTGGCTGATGATCGCCTTTTTTGCAGGCATCGAAGTGGCGTTCCTGCGAGCCAACCGGCTGGCGATCGAGCTGAAGAAAAAGCAGGGGCTAAGCAGCGGGCTGATCCTTTCCAATTTCATGGATAACCCGGGGCAGTTCATCGGGACCACGCTGGCGGGTCTCACGCTGTTCCTCGTGATCTTCGGTTTGATGGTGGGTGAGACCTTCGACCCTTTATGGAACATTCTGATCACGAAGATCCATATGCCCGGCAGCTATGTGAACGCCATCCGGCTTTTTGTCGAAACACTGGTGGCATCGCTGTTCATCCTGCTTTTCGGCGAGTTCATCCCCAGGGCCTTGTTCCGCGCGAAGAGCGATTCGATGCTTTCGTTCTTTGCGACAGCCATGGATGTCTTCCACCGGCTGCTTTCGCCGCTCATGGGATTTTTTGTAGGCATCGCGCAATGGATACTGAAATATGTGTTCAATGTGCGGATCGACGAGCGGAAGGGTACCTTCTCGGGCACGGACCTGGATCATTTCCTTCAACAAACGGGTGATACACAGGAAGATGCGAAAGACCTCAACAAGAGCCTGCTCGAAGCGGCGATGGCGCTTCCCAAGGTAAAGGTGCGGGAATGTCTGATCCCGCGCAAGGAGATCGAGGGCATCGATATCAATCTAACGATGGAGGAGGTACGAAAAAGATTCGTCGAGACGCGGCGAAGCAAGCTGGTTGTCTACGACGGCAACCTGGATCATGTGACGGGCTATATCCACCAGCTCGACCTTTTTAAGGACCCCGGGTCGATCAAGTCCATTCTGCATCCTATTCCGGCGGTACCGGAGAGCATGAGCGCCACGGACCTGATCAATAAGTTCAGCCGGGAGCGGAAGAGCATTGCGTGGGTGGTGGATGAATTCGGCGGCACGGCGGGTATCGTGACCATGGAAGACCTGCTGGAAGAGATTTTCGGCGAGATCAAGGACGAGTACGATGTGGACGCTTTCGAAGAACGCAAGCTGTCCAACGACGAATACATCCTCAGCGGCCGGCTGGAACTGGACTATTTGAATCGCAAATACGGTTTCGATCTCCCCGAGAACGAGTCCGAGACCCTGAGTGGTTATATCATCAACCAGCACGAGACCATTCCCCACCTGAAGGACAGGATCATTATCGGTGACTACGAGTTCGAGATCCTGAATGTCAGTGACACCCGCATCGAGATGGTCCGGTTAAAAGTCCTCAAATAAACGGTCTTAACAATCGTTAATCCGTGGTTAACTGGTGGTTAAACAGCCGCCATTATTTTTCCATCCTGTTCTTTTTTGAGAATTTCGTCCTCGCAAGCAAACAACGACGAATTCAAATCTTTCATAGGTCAGTTAGGAGTAAACAATGCACTCTGTAATGGAGTGCTTGTTTTTTTTATATATATCCGGTCCATTTCTTCAGCTATACGTATCATTTTTCCCTTTTCTGGAATAAAATTCCGCTATCGAGAGGATCGGGCTCCGGGTAAACCCCTACGAGTGCTTGGAAATTAAACTAATACGTTTCTGGTACTTTTTTCGTTAGTATTCTTGTTGGAGATTGTCGATATTTGTGAACCCGTAATCCCGATCCAATGAAAGCATTCAACCCTAAATCCTGTCGCGAGCTCATTGCCATGGCGCTCGCCTTTATCTTCCACCTGCAGAGCTTTTCGCAGTTCTGTCCGACGTCGGGGCTGACTTCTGTAACGACGTATCCCAATACCTACTATCCGGCTACGCAGGCCAGCGCGCCCAGCGGCTCCACTTCGATCACGCTTGGCCCCGCCGGTTATGGCAGTCATGCGATCGCTCTGGGCGATATTCTTCTCGTCATGCAAATGCAGGGCGCAGACTTCGACACGAGCAACAGTTCCAACTATGGTAGTGGATCGGGCGTGGGCCGGGGTTACAATGCCAATGCAAATCTGCTGGCGGGAAACTTCGAATTTGTCATCGCGGAGAATACTGTACCGACCACCGGGGGAACGCTGACATTGGCATATCCTCTTCAGCATTCTTACGAAAAGCAGGCGTACAGCAACTCGGGAACGGGTCAATATACCTATCAGGTCATTTATATTCCGACATACTATGACCTTCAACTTGGGAGTAATGTCTCGGTACCGGCCTGGAACGGCTCTACGGGTGGCGTTTTGATATTTGTAGCAGGAGATAATTTTAATTTCAACGGCTATACGATCAACGGATCCGGGACCGGTTTCCGCGGAGGTGCAACCCGGATGCTTACGGGTGGTACCGGGGACAATCCCACCGACTATACAACGCTGTCGACCATCAATAATAATGCGGGAAAAGGCGAAGGCATAGCGGGCACACCCCGTTTCCTCAATAATGCAGGGTTCTTGCTGGACAATGGTTCCAGTAACGAAGGGTATCCCAATGGTGCCGAAGGACGGGGCGCCCCGGGCAACGCCGGGGGTGGTGGAACGGACTATGACCCCAGCGCAAATGACCAAAACGACGGAGGTGGCGGCGGTGGGAAGGGGGGCATCGGCGGTGGCGGAGGGAACTCCTGGAGTACCAACGAGCCGGTGGGTGGCATCGGGGGTGCTGCCTTTTCACAGGTGAGTCCAAGCCGACTGGTCATGGGCGGCGGTGGTGGAGGTGGTACCAACAACAATGGTACAGGTGGCGGCGGCCAGGGGTTTTATAGTAGCGGTGTAGCAGGCGGCGGTCTCGTGATCATCTATACCGGCACTTTTACAGCCCCTTCGGGTTCAACCATCAATGTCAACGGTACAAACGGCTATGGAGGTGTCCTGAACGATGGTTCCGGGGGCGGTGGTGCCGGCGGCAGCGTGCTGCTTTTTGCTGGCTCCTCCGGATCGAGTCTTACAAACCTCAGGGTGACAGCCAATGGAGGAAATGGCGGCAGTAATACCGGTAATGGCGCCAAGCATGGCCCTGGTGGCGGTGGGGCCGGCGGTGTGATCTATTCAAATGTGGCGATCGGCACGACGACCATCAATGGCGGTAGCCCTGGTGTAACGGCCGGTAGTTCCTTCTACAACGCAACAAGTGGCAGTTCCGGCATCGTCAAGCAAAATGTCGCCACTTCTTCAATAACGAACTTCCCCGTGGCATGCGATATCCTGCCCGTGAACTTTTTGTCCTTCACCGCGCAACCGGCAAACGGTATTGCGACTTTGAGCTGGGTTATCGAATCGCTGACCGCTAAGGACTATAGTGTGGAGCGGAGCTTCGACGGCAATAGCTTTAATGCGTTAGGCACGGTTACCCCTGAGACCGGCAACAATCCAACCAAAAGTTATTCCTATATCGACAATAATGCCACGTCACCCACCGGTACGCTTTACTACCGTATCCGGGAGGAGGACGAGACTGGTAAAAGCTATTACAGTACGGTCGTAAAGCTAACCACTTCCAATATGATGGCGACATCGGGTGTATATCCTAATCCTGCGAGGGAGTCGTTCACGCTGACATTCAGCGCGTCGGCCGCGGGTGCGGTGAGCCTCAGGCTCTTCGATCTGGCGGGCCGGCTGGTGTTGAGCCAACCGTTCCAGGCGAGTACCGGCGTGAATGCGGTGACGATGGGTGGATTGGGAACTTTACCGGAAGGCATGTATATTCTGCAGTGGTACGATGGCCTCCAGCCCCGCACCAGCAAGGTGCTGATCCGGCACTAACGCCCCGCCGGCGGGCCGCAGACATTTTCCGCCTGCCAAGGCGGACATCAGTCAAGCCGGGCGGCCTTCGTCCCAGGCGGCCTTATGTTTTTGGAGGATCTCGGTTTTCATCTGGCAGCGTTCCATATCCTGACGATAGTCTTTGATCTTTTCGTCGTTCTGGCTTGCCAAAATAGCTTTTTCGAAATAGAAGACAGCCTTCTCGTACCGCTGCCGGAGTTCTTCGGCGAGAGCAAAGCGGCCATAGACCCAGGATTTATCGATGGTGCGGACGCGAAGACATTTCTCCAGGTGCTGCTGAAGTTCATCGAAGCGTTCCATGTCCATCAG
>DASYZH010000402.1:0-37260 GCA_035946435.1 Puia sp.
TGGGTTTCAGCGGCATCTGCTTTCTCATTGCGTATACCTATGCACCCCGGCTGGTTGTCTCGCATTTGCCGGCACATCCCGAATTAGTGCAGTAATTTTGGACCTATGCTTTATTTTACCCAGCTCATCTACATCAAGCCAGGACAGGAGAAGGTATTCGATGAATTCGAAGCCGTGGCCCTCCCGCTGATCGCCCGCTATAATGGAACATTGTTGTTTCGCATCCGGCCGGATGCCGCCGCCTTTATCGAAGGCGAAGGCCGGGCGCCGTATGAGATCCACCTGGTGAGCTTTCCGGAGGAAAAGGATTTCATCGCCTTTGGCAAAGATCCGGTGCGTGCTTCCTTCGTACATCTCAAGGAGGCGTCGGTAGAACGGATCGAGCTGATCAGGGGAGCAATGGTATAGCCGGCCGGGCCGCGATTGACAGACCGGCCGGCTTTAGATCAATAAAAAAATTGTTCGGAAACGATCTGGCCGTCTTTCACCTCGTACAACATAATCTGATCGATCCTGATCCTTCCAAAACCGTCCACAGTGGCCTCTACGATACGGCCCACGGAAAAATGATTGGCAGCTACTGTTGGATGGGTGGTTGACGCGGCATGAACATCCTTTATTTTCTTTACGAAGTCTTCCCCCTTTTTACGGACGGCTGCTTTGCCTTCGGCATACCCCATATAGGGGGAGTGGGGCGGGTCGATGCTTTTTACGTGCCCGGCGAAAAGCTCGTCCTGGATCTCGAACCATTGTTCCTTTTGGGCCAGCTCGTCGAATCGGGCTGCTACTTCCTGAATAGTCATGGTCATTGATTTTAATAGGCAAAGCTATGCGGCGGGGTGGGGAAGGGACCTATCGAAAATGGAGAATTTTAATAGAGCTGTAGTTTTCTTTTCAGGATGCGGATGACCTGCGACAGCTGGTTTCTCACCGTTTGGTCGGACAATCCCAGCTGCAGCGAGATCTCCTTGGAGCTAAGACCCTGGTCCCGGCTCAATTCGAAGACCTGTTTCAGCCGGGGAGGGAGATCGGCCAGCTCTTTTTCGTAGTGGAACTCCAGTTCCTTTAGGATGGTGGGATGCGCGCTATGCTCGTTGTGCGTAGAGGCCAGGAATTGATGAAAGGAATCGTTGAGGGAGACCGAAGAAAATTTGGTGCGCAGGAAACGGATACAGTCCCGTTTTACCGAGATGTAGAGATATGATCTCAGATTGCTTTTGACTTTCTTGAGATGCTCGTCGACCACCATCCGGACAAAGACATCCTGTACGATATCTTTTGCCGCCGCTTCATCCCGGGTAAAGCTATAGGCGTGATCCAGTAAGCCATTCCAGTGTTTCCTGTAGATCTCTTTTAGCGCTTTGGTTTCGTCGGAGATCAGCAAATGGATCAATTCGTCATCGGTAAGCACGGTATCGGTTTTGGTTACCTTCATTTGCAGCATAAATGTAGGATTCCAATATTGTCTCAAAGGGAACAGCGTATTAAGTAATCGTAAAAAATCAATTGAATACACGGATGGCATGATTCCCTACGTCGCAAACATAATAGTAGGTCACGGCCTGCGATCCGCCGTTGCTGATACTTGTGAGCGCACCCGGCCTGTTGAACAAGGCGGTGCGATAGCCGCCTTCCTGGTAGCCCGCCGTGGTGCCGCCCATTCCACCGATATAAGTAGAAACGGGATAAGGCCCGTTTGGATAATACGTCAGGTCTACCACCCGGATAACATTGTTATCCTGATCGCTTATCAAGATGCTGGAGGTAGTATTATTGGGGTATACACCACCCGGGATCGCCACGCTGATAAAGATGCTCCCCGCAGGATCATTGAACAAGGCGGTGGTTGCATCCGCGGCATTTTGAAATCCGCTGGTGCCCGGTACACCGGCAATGAGCCCGCCGAGTGACGGAATATAGAATGCCTGATTGGCGAAATAGGCCAATCCCCATTCTTTGGGATAGCCAAAATTGATGACTGACGAGGGGTTGGTCAGTCCGGACTGCAAGGTGGAGACGGTCCCTGTGCCGTCGTCGATGACCTTGCGGGCGGTGCCCTGTCCCCCGGCCGCGTCGGTGATATAGTAGGTGCTGGGGCCCCCGCCGAATGTTGAAGAAACGAGCGAAATGCTGTTGGGTCCCTGAAACTGCGCAGCTGCCCCGGGTCCATCTACGGACCCTTGTACGCCCGTGCCGGAAAGCGTCGTGACCTGGTAGGTCGAGAGATTGATCTTTCGGATACGGAAATTGCCGCTGTCGGCAATATAAAGATCATTGTTGTTATCGGTCGCTATCCCGCAGGGGGTGTTGAACAAGGTAGCCGCGCCAATGCCATCCTGGTAGCCTGCCTGGCCTGTAGGACTACCGGCAACCAGGGTGACGTTACCGTCGGAGGTGATGGCCCGGATATTGTTGGCTTGTCTATCCGTGACATATAGGGTGCTTCCCACGGCTACGATCCCGCTCAGGGTCTCGAACTGGGCCTGGCGGCCTTTTCCGTTGGCGAGCCCGAAACTCCCTCCGGCCAGTGTAGATACCCCCTGGTAGACGTAAGATATCGGTTGTAACATTGGATTGGTATTGTTGGAATAAGATATCGTGTAGGTTGTCGTCAAGGCGCCCGATTGTAGCACGATGGGTCCATTGGCCGTTCCGGGACGGGACGGGTTAGTGAGATCAGGAGGATAAAAGAGGATCGAATCGCCCGTGGGGCTGACGTAAGAAACGGTACAGGACAGACCGTTCACCGTTAGGTGATTCTGCGTGACGTCGGTATTGAAGCCATTGCCGGTAAGCAGCTGCTGAAAGCCGCTGGATGCCACATAAGGAAAAGCGATGGCATTCAGGCCGGTGATCGCAAAAAGGGTGAACACCGGTCCCGCGATCGTGTTCTGGCCGTTGGGGTTTACCGAAATGATCCCCGTGCCCGCATTGGACGGGATGTTGACGACCAGGGTATCGGCATTTCCCCGGATCACGGGCGCTACGACTACCGTATCGGCGGAAAGGATGCGGAGCTTGGGGTTCGTTGGAAAATTGACGGTATTCTGGCCCGGTATCGGGTTGAATCCGGTGCCTATGATGCGAAGCGTCCCTGCGCCGGCTCCCTGTAGCATCGGGCTGATGGAGGTGATGCTGCATAGTGTAAATACGGGTCCGGAATATTGGTTTCCATTGGTAGTGATGGTCAGCTGGGTGGTCTGCACCGAATCCGGCGCCGTGACGATGATCCGGGTAGAGTCCGTATACAGGACTTTTGCCGGCCGGCTGCCAAAGTTTACGGTAGTGCCGGTGAGCGGACCCACCTTGCTGCCGGTGAGCGTCACCGTTGTACCACCGATCCCGCTGGAGGGGCTGATGGCAAAAGCGCTTTTGCCCGGGTAGGTGAAGACTGGTCCATTCGCCTGCTCGCCGTTTACCCGTACGGTGATGGTGCCCGTCGAGCCTTGTGCCGGTACTTTGACGACCAGCTGGGTCGCACTGGCCTGAAGAACAGCGGCGCCTTTACCGTTAAAGAAGACCTGGTCCTGTAATGGGTCGGGACTGAAGCCCTGGCCGGTGATGGTGACCAGGCTATCGGGGGCGACGGTCAGCGGAGTGGCTGTGACTTCAGCGGCGAGGAATTCGTTTCCGTTAGGAGACTCGAATTTTTTACCGCAGGAATACATGAGGAGGAACAACGAGATCCCTATCCCGGTAAATAGCTTTAGCTGCGTAGAGTATTGGGTCGACATAATGCGTTAATATCAGTTATTCGGTTCGATGATATGGATGATCCCGGTGGTCGTTACTATATTGGCCTGTACGATGCGACATGGCGTGGAAATATCGAGGGTCATGTAGCCGGGAGATTCCACGACAAAAGAATAGCCGTCGATTGAAAACCACAATTGTGTTTGGAGCGCTTGCGTACCGTAGTATAGTGTTATGGCGTTCTTCCCTATAAAATCGGATGTGAACAAGGAACCCGCCGTCATAAATGCTTCCGGTCCCCCTCCATTGGACTGGGCTATGGCCGTATAGCTGTCAAGGCCCTGCGCCGCGTAATAGCTATTGTCGGGCAAAAACACGCTAATTGGAGATGTGGCGGTGCCGCTGGCGAAAGGGTCCACCGTATTATAGTAGCCGCCGGCGTTGTATACATTCTCTGCCATCGCCAGGACATAGCTGAAATCACTAAGCGCGGGAGTTTTGTTTATGGTCGTTACCATATCGCCCACCGGAGGCCGGGCTATTGACCCGATGCCCTGCACGATCCCATTGACCATGCGGTTGTCCTCGCTGACTACCGGAATGCCATCATAGAAAAAGCCGAAGTTGTTGTATTCGAGATAGGCCGGGTAGCTGCTATCGGCCGTTGTCCAGAACGTTTCCTGGTAAAGGTCGATATCGGTGCTGGCGATAGCGCCAGGGACCAGGTGATAGAGCAGGATACCGGTGAGGGTCGCGGTGTTTGCCGAATCGATACCCGCCGTGGTATAGCCGGCCCGGGTCATGGCAGAATCGTTAGCGGCAAAGACAGTATAAGGATTGGTCCCGCCCAGCAAGCTGTCCAGATGCGTCTTTTGCAAGGCGTGGTTGAAGAGCGAATAGTGCGCGGCGCCGTTAAAATACTGCTGCAGCGTTTGGTCGGCCGGGCCGCTGAGATTTGTTTTTTTACAGGCGCCCAGCAGAAAGATGAAAACGACTGCTAAAAGTGAAATGCATCTCATATCCATTAGTTAAAGTTATTCGGGCACTAATTCGTTAAAGTTGAGAAATTGGATGACGCCATTGGGCGCCACCACATCCTGGGGCAGGAAGAGCGGTAGCGTATAGAGGTTATAGTTCAGGGCATTGTTGACATAATCCTGCACACCGGCCCCGGCAAAGGCATTTTGATACAAGCTTGTATAGGGACTATACGCCAGGTTACCGGCCCCGAAGAGCCAGAAACCGCTGCTGCCATTGAGCTTGCTGTTCAATTGCGTACCATTGGGTATCACATACAACGTATCCCCACCGATGGTAGGGAAGGCCAGCGGGACGCTGTAGGTATAGGTTCCGAAGGCCGGGTTATAGACGGTATCCAGGTTATTGGGGTTGAAGGCATAGCTTCCGAAGTCGCTGAGAAAATACCTGCCCTTTAAAATATGCATTTTCATCAATCGCGTCAGGGCGTTGATGTTCATGGTGTCGATGGTCTGCAGGTCCATTCCCGTACGGCTGGTGCTGTAGGGGTTGAAGAACATATAATCCGGAACCGCCATTACGGTATAGGGGCCTGCACTTCGTAAGAGCTGATCCAGGCCTGTTCTTACCAGGGCGGTGGTGAAGAGTCCATAGAGATAGGGCGACAGGCCGAATCCAAGGGTATCCTGACCGGCAGCCGTCTCCTGGTGCACCGGCTCGAAAGCCCAACCCAGCGCATTGCTGCCGCTGATCACATCCAGGATGCTCTGGTTGGGGGCAGGGAACAGCAATTGATTCAGGACATGATAGGTTCCATTGGTAGCGCTGAAATCCCCGCGGGTCACGCGGATGCCGTTCACCGTGACGATCGTATCGGGCGTGGCGGAATTCGGATCGATGTATTTGGAGATGTATACCGAGTCCCCCGCGAGCGTAGGGTAGGCGGTGTTCAGGGCGAACGGGATAGCTGCTATGGTCAGGTTCAGGGGCAGGATATGCAAGGTCATGAGTCGTTTTAAATACACGATATCTCCTTCCTGTACATACTGATAGTAGTAGTTGGCGAGCCCATTGATCCTGCCATAAAAGGGTCCGCCGGTATAATAGGTAATCCCATTTTGCAATTGGGTCGGTCCCTGCTGGGTAACCAGGGTAGGATAGGCCTCGTCCTGCACCACAAAGACGGTATAGGGGCCTTTTCCCGCCAGCAGGGAATCCAGTCCCGTGACCTGCAGCGCCGTGTCGTAGTGACTTAAATTGAAATTGTCACTGATCTCGCTGATCAGCGATTTGGGATCCGAATAGATGCCGCTGTTTTGGTGAACCACCGTTTTTTTACAGGAGAGGACCAGGGCCAGCAGGCAGGCAAGGGAGAACCATTTTAACATTTGCTTCATAATGTTAATTTTTTAATAGGGCCAGAATAAATGATCCACGCCATGCAGGATCACGGAATTCGTACAAAGGATATCGGGCTCGACGAGGGTGGCCGCCGGTGGATTCTTTGATGAATTACAGGTGATGCTCACCGTGGTGCCGGAAACTAGAAAATTCAAGATGCCTTTATAGGGGTATTCCAGTCCGTTCGTGGGTAGCGGATTCTGAAAATAGTCGACACCTGTGTTGAGATAATAGCTAAGGTTGTAGAGTTCTGTTTCCATCGTCAGCTTGAGATCGGCGGCATCGCGTTGGTTCAGATTGGGATCTTTGAGCAGGTCGAAATAGTAGAGGTTGGCATTGGGAATCCAGTGGGTGTAGAGCAGGGAATCCAGGGGGCTTAGGGTATAGCCGCCGGGATCGAACGTATAGGTCAGCGCATACTGCCGGATATCGTCGATGGTCTTGAATCCTGCATTGATGAATGCCTGGTTGGTCGGGACGAAATAGGTGTAACCGTCCACGGGAAAACCATAACCGTTTTGGATGTTCAGGAAGATGGTCGAATCGGCGGCGAGGTTCAGATACTGTTGGTAGAGCTGGCCCACAGCCCCCACCACGCTGTCGTCGAGCCGGCAGGCAGCCACAAAATAGCTGAATTCCGGTCTTGTTTGTAAAACGGTCCAGGCATTGGACACCGGAGGAGTATAGAACGCATTTGACGCAAAGATATATCCGTTAGATGCCCATGTTCCTGCTTTTTCGTAGCTCACCTGAACGCCGTTGATCCAAAGGCCGCCGGTGGGGCCGCCTTGTTTGGCCACCGAATAGGTATTGAACTGTTGATTGGCGGGATCGGTGAGTGCGGCTGCCTTTATATATCCCTGGGCTCCGTCCAGAACAGAATCGGAGAACTGTCCGTTCCAGATCTGGTTCACGATGATCCCGCTGACCAGGAGCGATGGACTCAGGTAGGTGATAACATCCTTTGTATAGCCGGAGGCGATCAACAAACTGTCCGTGGGGACTACTAAGGTATAGAAAGTCCCCGTCGCGCTCAACAGGCTGTCGTATCCCGTTCGTTGCAAGGCCAGCAGGAACAGATCGGAAGATGGGATGCTGTCGATCATGTGCCGGAGGTTATGGAGCGTATCCGCTGCGGGTGTGGGATGGACGGGAAATGTTTGCGGGTTAAAGGCCGTCTTGTTACAGGAAGCCAGGAGGATGCCTGCGTATAAGATCGATCGTATTATTTTTCCTGCTTGTCGCATATCATGGAGTATTGAAGGGTCATTGATGGATCGTACAATAAGAAGGCAATGCGTATAGACCGTTGATCGCCTGTACGACACCGTTGCCGGCCGGGTTATCGATATTGATCATGGTGGGGCCCGTCCAGCTATAATAGGCGTTGGTAGGCGCCAGGAGCAGCGGATCATGGGTCACCGGGTCCAGTCCGATTGCCGTGATCGTCGGGATAGGATTGGGATTGGGCCAGGTGGCAACTAAAGTGATGCTTACGCTATAGCCGTTCCCTGGTGGGTAGTATACAAAGGGGGAGGCAAAATCCACCAAATCGGTCGAGAAGAACCGGAGGTTGGGGCAGATGTAGGGTTGGAACAGCAATTTGATGAAATGAAGCGTATCCAATTGCTGCAGGCTGTCCAGATCGATGCCGGCGGCAATAAAGGCGCTGTTCACCGGCGCAAAGACCGTTACCGGGCCGGCGGTCTGCAGCTGACTGTATAGATTGAAATTTTTTAGGGCGGTGACAAAATAACTGTAATTCGTATCGGCGTTCAGGAGATCGGCGCAGGTATTGAACGATTGATACTTCAGCACGTTCTTGAGGGTATGAACGACGCCGTTGGTGGCCAGGATGTCTTCCTGAACCACCGTATCCCCATTGACAGTTAAAAAGTCAGTGAGATCAGTGCTATTGTAGGTGGTGGTATTGTAAGGCCGGGAAATATACAGGGTCTTGCTATCCCAATCCACGAAGGGATTATTGACCTTCTTGTCTACATCTGCGAGACGGACGGTTTGTCCGTAGAGGATATGATATTTGAGCAAATGGGTCAGCTTTACTTTATCCATGGTATCGATCTGGGCCACCGAGGTGATCCCCATAGAGTCGAAGGCGGCATCGCTCGGGGCAAAGATGGTATAGGGGCCGGGGCCGTTCAGCGAATCGCTCAGACCGGTGTACTCCAGTGCGGCATTGAACAGGCTTACCTGGAATGAATTCTGGACGATCTGCAGGACCGTGCGGCCGCCCGTAGCCGTATCTTCGACGGTGGTGGTCTTGGTGCAGGCGGCGAAAGCGCTTAAGAAAAGGAAGATATAGACTGGTCTTGACATGGTATATTAATTGGAAATGATCGGCGGATCGAAGGTTCGGTGGATCTGGATCACATAGGGCCGGCTGTTGATGATCTCGATAATATTGATACTGGGATAGATCGCTATTTTCTGGCTATTGCTTGTGGCAATCGTCAGGCCCTGGCCATACTCGAAAGCCGGGCTCTGCACGCCCACACTGTATTCCACCGCCCCACGGCCCCAGGCGGCGGTATCCACACCAAAGTTGATGGAACAGGGCGAGCCCTGCGCCTCGTGTACGGCTATGCTCACCCAGGGCCGGCTGGACGGATCGGCGAACGTACTGTCGGGATTCAGGAATTGAGCCAGCGGAGGCACGGGTATGCTGTCATAAGGGGCATCTGTTTCGAAGGTGCTGTTCAACGTCCTGAAATAGACCTGGTAGGCCGTTGGGGTTTGAAAGGCACAGGAGTAGGAGATCACGCCCGTTGCGCTGCTATTGGCGCAGATGGGTGTATACACGGTGTAATAGAGATCGAGTGGCGTAAAAAAGGGGGTGCCGATGTGGGTAATGTTGTTGGGATCTATATAGATCAGGCCATTGTTAGGGTTTAAATTCTTCGCCGACAGATCGTAGAAGCTCAGATAATTGTTCTGGGTGGTGAACGCGGTGTGGGGGAAATTCTCCTGTCGCA
Organism: Puia sp.; assembly: GCA_035946435.1. Taxonomy (GTDB): domain Bacteria; phylum Bacteroidota; class Bacteroidia; order Chitinophagales; family Chitinophagaceae; genus Puia. The sequence continues at coordinate 9,066 of DASYZH010000402.1, forward strand.
GATAGGCTCCCGTGATATTCGCTGCCTCGTCGAAGAGGGCCGCCTCGAGTGTGTAGACTTCGCCGGCGGTGAGATCGACGGTGGTATCGGCGATGATGGTCCCGCGACCCGAAGCCGGCAGATTGACGAAGGGCGTATCGGTTTGTGGGCGACCCATGAGCATGATCCGGTGTTTACCGGACGGCACCTGTGCCCAGGAAGAAAGGTCGAACCCATTGATGGTGGGTGCGGTGAGCACCGTAGCCGAACCCGGCCATTCGGCCTGATCGGTCACCGCGATATTACCCGCGCCCGCCGGATAGGAAGTCGAGAAGGTATCCCGGACAGTGATATAGTCGCCGACGATGGACGCACCGGTGGGCAAACCCGACTTGTCGAAAACGGGATCGAACAGAAAAGTGATCTCGTTGGAAGGAAGGGTGCTATTGGCAGGTCCCAGCACATAATTCAGGTCGTTGAAAACACGCAGGTAGGCCGGCTGGTGCAGGGAAGGGAGTTCCGGATATTTCTTGCAGGAAGCGAGAACGGCGATTCCAAGACACAACCAGCAATATAGGAAATGTTTTTTCATCAATTGAAGTGTTTGACAATTAACAATGTGTCCGGCTGAGGCGCGCCGCTTTCGGCCGACTTCACGGACCCGGTGAGCGCGACGGTATAGACCCCCGGTTCACCACGCGCGTAGATGAGGCTGCCGGGTTGATAGAGCGAAGGTTTGAAGATGAAATCACTAAGCAGTAACTGTTTGACCGATGGCAGCGTGACACCGGGAACAAAAGGAGGAGGACCTGCGTCGCTTTGGTTGATGCTGAGCGGGTATTCGGGTCCGGACTGGCCGGTGATGATGAGAGTAAACGGTTCGTGGGTAGCCGGAACGCCCTGCGCCAGATTTTCTGTGGCATCCGCGGCGGAGGTCGTGTCATTGATATCGGGAGTGTAATACCCTTTGGAGGAGGGATTGTATACCTGCAACAGCTGTCCGTTCTGTGTAACCGTGATATAGGGGATGTCGACGGAACAATTCATGAACCGGAGCTTCTGGCCTGCATTCGGGTTAGTGAGATCGTTGTAAGAGATAGCCAGGGCGGGCTGTCCATCTTTCACATAGGCCCAGATGGTAAAATTATCGTCCGGGTTGATCTCGAGATTCTGCCGGGCAAGCGGCTGGCCGAGGTTGTTCGTAAGCTGCATGGAAAAGCTTCCAACGGAAACCGGCTGGTAGGGGGAGATCCCCCTGTAGGGAATGGAGCTGCCGATGGTGAGGTTATCCAGTGCCAGCGAACAGGTCGTGCCGGGTATCGTGTTGACGAACTGCACCTTGCCATAAGAGATATTTACCGGTGGGGTAATATCCGCGACGATGGTAAAGCTATTACCGGATACATTGTTCCCGGGAGTGCCGGTGAGCGAGCAGGAGCCTAATTCATAAAGATTGTTAGAGTTGACAAAGATCGTATAAATGCCTCCGGGCTGGAACGAATGGATCGAGGAGAGCGAAGAAAGATTAGGCGCCGGCAGTATCGTTTCGGGAAGCTCCAATCCCGACTGAGTAAAAATACGGAAGTGGTAGGTTCCGTAAGGGATCTCCGTATAGGCCGACGACACGCCGTCCGGCACACCCGTGGTCACGCTGCTTACCGGCGTACCATCCATATAGGTGAGTGTCAAAGGACCTGTGAGGTGGAAGGTGTCGACCGGGGAGCCCATATTGACGAGTCTTATTTTGATGTTGCTGACCCCGGCGGGTGGGGTGGTGGACCTTGGCACAGCGACGATATTGTAATTGGGGTCGCCAAAGCTCTGCGAGACCGGAAAGATGTAATAATCGGTGGGGTTGGAAGGAGCATCCGCGAATACGGTGTCGATCGCCAGGACAGATCCCGAAGTGGGTATGGTGGTGACCAGCTGGACATGGGCGTTGCCGGCCTGGTCCAATAATTTGGCCGGAATGGACACGGCAACGGGATTGTAATTTTGGATCTCCTCGGTGATCGTTCCGTTGTGACAGGTACCGAAAGGAATTGTCGTGACATTGGGCGTCAGGTTATAGGTAAACCCGCCGATAACGGCATTCACCTGGTTAGGCCCGGCGAGGGCGATGAGCCTGATGCTGGAATTGCTCGATTTCAGCGTATTGAGGATCGGTAAATTGGTATCTATTTTTACTTTGGCGCAACCAAACAAAAAGACAGCAAGGGTAATTACAGCTAAGCGCATAGTCCTGACAGGTTAAAATAAATAATACGTTATTCCGAGCTGGTATTCGACGCCCCGGTAATATTTTGAATGCGTATAATGGCGGCCGTTAAAATTTCCGTTGTTGCCCGGGACGGTGTACACTTCTTCGAATGCCGGGTTCAGGATGTTCTTGGCGAATCCTCTAATGAGGAAACGTTTGAGCAGCCGCTGGCTGAACACCAGATCCAGCGAAGGAGCGGGCCGGGAAAAAATGTCCGGCATGCCGTCCAGCTGCACCTGCACGAGCCGCTCCCCGACGATATTGAAGCTGGCCGTAACATCCGTTCGGGTCCGCGGGTTGTCATAATCCAGGATGCCGTTGATCGAATACGGGGGTTGTTCGAATAAAGTCGATTTGGAAGAAGCCTGCCGGTCAATCTGCCGGGAAGCCTTTAGCCGATCCGGGTCTTTTGTGACCTCGCTGTAAGCGAGCATTACATTAGACCCGATGAAGAAATGGTTCAGCGCCGGCGTCAGGGTTCCGAGGTTCTTGCGCGCCTCCAGCTCGATACCATAGACATATCCTTTGTTCTGGTCGTTGACGAATTCGGTGATGGGAAACTCCGGGGCGGTAGCTAATGTTCCCTGCGAATTGTAGACAAAGATCTTGGTGAGCTGATTGGTGATCTCCTTGTAGAACGCCGACGCGGAAAAGACTTCTCCGGCCGCCGGGAACCATTCCCAACGAAAATCGCCGCTTCGGGTGAATTGATTCTTTAGCGTTGGGTTGCCTACGACCACCGCAAACTGGAAGGGATCGAACTCATAGATATTCGTGAGCTCGCGTAATTCGGGGCGGGCGAGGGTAGTGCTATAGGCGAGCCGGAAATTCATCCGGGGAGTCAGCGAAAAGATCAGGTTGCCGGAGTAGTAGGGTTTGTACCCGACATGCAGCCCGGTGACCGGGGTAAAAATGGTGGTGCTGTCCAGGTTGGAGGAAGAGGTGGTATTGACAAGCCCCGGATCGTGATAGACATTCGCGGTGTCGACCGTCGCCTGGATATCAGTCGATTCGAAACGGACGCCGCCGACCAGCCGCCACTGAGAGCTGATCCGCGCATCTACCATTGCATACCCCGCCCGGGTCTTATAATAGCCGGTATAATTGTTCGGCGATTTCAGGAACTGATAGATAAAACCCGGCTGCCGGGGGCTGCCATCGGCATCGGTTGCGCTGGTATTCAGGATGCCGACCTCGTTGTAACCGATGAGATCGTTGAGATCTTTTTTGGCAGCGTTGAGCAACGCGTTGGACTGCGGATTGTTGATGCCGGAACCCGGGAAACCCAAGAAATCTTCGGTATAGGTGCGGTCCTTTTCGAGGTAGTCACCGCCGATCTTGAAATCGACCTTTCGGCCGGCGATAAGCGTGGGAAAAGTAAGGTCTGCCTTCACGTTGTAATCGTCTTCTGTGAGATAGCGGTACCGGCGTCCATTCGGGTCGGCCTCTACTACGCCGCCGGGTCCGATCCCATGGGCCAGGCCAACCACTTCGGTATAGGTGTCGGTACCAATGGGCGCGGCCAGCGGACCGGCATAGCGTACCGTGGTGAGATCGGCAATATCGATAAACCGGAAATCGGGATCGTTTTGCGTGGAGTGAGAAGAGCTGGCATTCCAGCTGAGCCGCGGCGCCCAGCTGTTTTCCCATAGCTTATGTTCGCCCTGCAGATTGAAATTCCGGAAGGTCCGTTTGGTTTGGCGCAGGGAATAGATCTCGTTGTAGACGGAGTCGTCGATACCCGTGTTCTGGAAAGAGCCATTCAGATGCGCACCTGTGATCTGGGCTCCGGCGCTTCCCATGTATTGCCCGCTGACCTCGTTGCGGTCGTTGAACCGATAGGTCATGGCCAGCAAACCGCCGTAGTTGAGCGTGTAGGTACCCTTGCTTTCGGTATAGCCGAGGTATTTCCCGAAATAAAGGTCATTAGGCGTGGTATAGTAGGGGATATGCAGTCCGCCGAATACGTCGGAAGACCCGGTGACAAAGCCGCTATAGATACTGTATTGATTCAGCTGCGAGTTGTATTGGTCCTCCGTGCGGTTGTAATAGCTGAGGCCGACGACAACGCCCAGGGTATGACCGTTGAAGACGTGGAAGGTATTTCCGAAGTTGACCGAATACAGACCGTTTGGGCTGGCGCGTTGGTAGGTGGTCGTCAGCACCGGATCGAAGCTCTTCATGATATGGTCGACACGAAGGGCTTCTGCCGTCAGCACCTGGCTATTGCGGCTGTCGGCGATCAGCTGGTCGATCTGGGGTACGCCACCGGGATATTGGTTCGACAGGTTTAAAAAGGCCGGCGAGAGATCATGGGTACCCACCTTTGCGCCGAAGAATCCCGGGTTGTAATCCTGGAAGGCATTGAACCTGCCGCCCCAGCCGATGGTGGTATTAAAGCCGGTCCCGGCGGAAAAAGAGACCAGGAGGGAGTCCGGCACGGACTTGGTCTTGAGCTCGATGATCCCTGCTGAAGCATCGGCCGGTTTATCCGGCGTCATCGTTTTATAGACCGTGATATTGTCGAGCAGGGCTGCGGGGACGAGGTCGAGGGGAACGGAGCTCCGGTCCGGATCGGAGGAGGAGAGGCGGGTGCCATTCAATTCCGCGATGACCGCGCGATCGCCCAGGCCGCGGATCGCAACGTATTTGTCGTCGGTGATTGTGACGCCGGTGACTTTCGCGAGTGCCTGGGTGGTCGTGATGCTGGCCGTCTTTTCGATATTGGCGGCGGAGATGCCATCGGAGACCACGGCCGCCGTTCTTCGTTCGTTGAGCAAGGCAGCCTCGGTATTCAGCCGGCGCCGCGCCGATACGACTACCTGGCTCAGCAATTTGTTATTGGCTGCCAGGCGGACGACATAGGGGCCGCCGCCTTTGAGCTCCAGCGTTACCGACTGATAGCCCACATAGCTGATCTCGAGCGAGCCGACCTCACCCGGCACGGCGATGATAAAGCTCCCGGCGGCGTCGCTGGAGACTGCCGTGCTGGTCCCTTTTACCTTGACCGTCACACCGGTGAGGGGTTCCTGGTTGCGGGCATCCAGGACGCGGCCTTTCACGATAACATCCGCCGTCACTCCTTTCAGGGTGATCACATAGATACCTTGCTGGGAATTGTAGCGGCTCATCATCCGGGTGCCGGACAGCAGGCGGTCCAACACGCTGCCCACCGGTTCGCCCGTGGCCTTGAACTCGTCGATATGGATCTGCCGGACCCTGTCCACCTGGTAGACTATCGGGGTCTTCACCTGGCTGCTGATCAGCTTCAATACCTGGTACAGATCGGTATTCCTAACGTTTATGGACACCTTATCTCCGCCGGAAGACTGTGCCTGCGCCGGCTGCAGCAATCCCAGAAGGATCGCCAAATGCGCCAGGATGCGGAGGGCCGGTGTCGTGAATTGCTTAACGAATGACATAATGCTGAGGGTCTATTTGAATGAAATGATTCTGATTCAGCAGGCAAAGCGTCGCCAGCATATCCTTCAGGGGAGTCGTATGCCGGAAAGAGGCCGAAATGAGGTATTTTTTTAGTCCGGGATATTTGAACTGGATATGGACATCGTAATAGTGTTCCAGCTCGATAGCGATATCCCCGAGGCTTTCTTCCGAAAAATCGAACTGGCCGTTCTTCCAATCCCGCCCGGAGGTGGCTGTGCTACGGGTCAGCTGTCCTGTGGCTGGAGTATACCGCACCTGCTGATTAGCCGTGAGGATCGTTTCGGCGGTCTTTTGGGCGGCCGTTTCGGTGCCCTTTTGCGTGGCGGTGTCCGTGTCCGGCCGCCTAGCCGTTACCGCTACTTTTCCCGAGGTAACGGTAACGCTCATCTGCTGTGATTCCCGGTAAGCCTTTATATTGAAGGAGGTACCCAGGACTCTTGTCTGCAGCCGGTCCGTTTGCACGACGAATCCACGGCTGGCGTCCGTGTGCACCTGGAAAAATGCCTCGCCGTCCAGCAGCTCTACTTTTCTCAATTTATTATCGAAGGGCTGCGGATAACGGATGGTGGCGCCTGCGTTGAGCCATACTTCCGAACTATCGGACAGCCGCAGGTGGATCATTTTGCCGGGCTCGGCCGTTACGGTCTTGTAGACCGTGGCGATGGCTTCCGGTGTGGCCTTGCGCGGGGACTGCCGCCACAGGAGACCCGCCGTTATGATCAGCGCGATGCTGGCTGCGGCCATCCAGGCGATGCGCCTGCGCTTTCCGGCGTTGGCCTGCCCGGCTTCCTCGGCTTGCCCGGCTTGCCCGGTTGCGAAGTCGCCTATCTGGTAGACCGGGGCCTCTTTGGCCTCTTCGGGCTGCTGCTCGCGAGCCAGTTCGCGTGCCAGGCGGATCTTTTCCATGATCTCGTGTAGGGGAGCTTCATCGGGGTTCGCGTCCGGCAGCTTTTTGGGGCTTTGTTGCTGATGATAAGCCAGGTAAGCCTCCACCAGCTGCCGCTGCTCTTCGGTCGCTTTCCCTTCTTCGTATAATTTCAAAAGTTGGTTGATGTTGAATTCTCTCATATGGTTGCTCGTTAAAAGGTGTATCTCATGCCGAGTTGAAGTTGATATCTCGATGCAAAAAAATCGGTGCTATACGGTTTCCCGGGGTTGCTCCACTGGTACACGGGATAGCCGTTCGCCCCGTCGTGTGGCGGATTGGTCTGGAACAGGCCGACGCTGGCCGTGCTATTGAAGGTGTTCGGCACGAAATAGACATGGCCCCAGTTCTTATCGATCAGGTTGGTCAGGTTCACGATGTCGAGGGTAAAGGTGACCACCTTGCGCTTATCGTTGAGATCGAAGGCGTAATCCTGCAGGAAGCGCATGTCGGCCTGGACGTTCCAGGGGGTGAAGGCCGCATTTCGTTCGGTAAAATCGCCCCGCCGGCTGCTGAGGTACTTGTTGCCGTCGATGAACGCGTCGAAGGCAGCGGCCTGGTCAAAGGAGTTGACCAATTTCCCGTTGACGTCAGCGTAATCCTGGAAGAAATTATAGGTCTCCCCCTTGCGTGGGATATAGGCCAGGCTGGTTTGCTGGGAGGTACCCTGGATGCTGAAATTCACAAAACCATAGGTGAATGGACTACCGGACTGGGCGGTCGTGACGAGCGAAAGCGAGCTGCTCCAGTGTTTATCCCATGTCTTGCGGTAATTGAGCATGGCCAGGATGCGGTGTTTGATCTCGAAATTGGAATTGGCCAGCCCGGGGTTGTTGGGGTTCAGCGCCTGGTTCAGCTGCCAGTTAGACTCCAGCGAATTACGTACGCCGTTGCTGATGTCTTTGGACTCACCGTAGGTATAGGCGACCGAGATCTCAAGGCCTTTCAGGTCGCCGGAGAACTTCCTGCCGAGCTGGGCGGTTAGAGAGTACCGGTAGCCCTGGTCGGTGTTGCTCAGCTCATAGGCGTTGGAGAAAGGGCCGGGTACTTTGGAAGTGAAGATCGGCTGTTTGCGGGTCTGCAGGTCGTAGACATAATAGCTGGGGTTGTCGCTTAAATTGACATCCTGGAATTTGACGTCGGCCAGTGTATTGGTGTAGATCCCTTCGATGCTGGCGTAGTAGCCGTCCCAAAACTTATCCTCCAGGGCGAGGCTGGTGCGGACTACTTTGGGAAGCGTGAAATTGTTGTCCACGGCATCCACCTGGGTGGGATAGGCCCAGGACTTGCTGTCGTGAACGTTTACGCCGTTCTGTTCCAGGTAGCCGGCGATGCCGATATTGGAACCCGGCGCTACCCGCAGCGGGTCCGTGCCGGCGATGAAATTATTCCCGGTTTGGTTGCTTTTGTCGAAATAGCCAAAGGTAGTCCCCGTGTTGTAATACACATAACCCAGCCAGGCCAGCGGGATGCGGCCCGTGAAGAGGCCAACGCCGCCTTTAAGCACCAGCCGCTGGTCATCCCGGAGCGCCCACCGGAAACCCAGCCGCGGCGAGGCCTGGGCTTTGCGGAGAAAATGATTGGTGATCTGGTTGAGCGGAGCGTAGCTATAGGTATTGCCGATATAGGGATCGGTGGGCGCATTTTGTGTCTTGGTTCCCAGGACAGGTGGCGCGTCCAGGAAAGTAAAGTCCACCCGCACACCCGGCGTCACCGTGAGCCGTTCATTGATCCTGATCTCGTCCTGCACGTACACGCTGGGGAAGTTGATGGCGAATTTGGAGGACGGATGCGAGTACAGATAATCCCGGGTGTTATTCAAATAATTGTAAGAGCCCCGTACCCGATAGGGATTGTTATTCAGGAAATCGTTGATGCTGAGATAATCGACACGGCCGTTGAAGGAATTCACGAAGCCATAATCGATATTGTATCTTTCGTTGTGGGTACCGAAGGTGACGGTGTGATTTTTGATCTGCCACACGAAGTTATCGGTGAGCTCAAGGGCTTTCTGGGTCTGGTTGAAGACGGCGCCTTCCCGGTCCGTCCCGAAATAAATGGTCGTGCCCGGCGTCTCACCTACGATCTGCAACTGGGGAAAATTGGGATTGGAGTAGGGGTCGCGGTAATCGTGGTCATAGGAAAAGCCCAGGACCAGGCTATTGGTCATCACATTGTTGATCCGGCTCTTTAGCTCCAGCACGGTAGAGCTCAGGATATTCACCTGTTTATAGCCGATGGAGCTGAAGCGGAAATCCATTTGGTCCCTTTCCAGGTTGATGGCCGAGGAGAACATGGTATTGTTGCGGATAGTCAATTGATTGTTCCGGTTGATGTTCCAATCGAGCCGGTTGAAATATTTATTGGAGTTCGCATAGACCTTGACCACTCCATAGCTGCCGGGGTCGAAGCCATAGCGGCTCTTCATCGTGTCGGCGATCTGGATGGCGTCGGCCAGGGTGATCACTCCCGATTCCTGGGGAGTTCCCGCGCCCTGCAGGATAGGGTCCTGGCGGCGGTCGACCTCTTCGTTAGTAAAGAAGAAGAGCTTGTTCTTTATCAGCGGGAAGCCGAAGCGGAAGCCCGTTTGGTACTCGTAGAAGGAGGAAGGAAGGCGTTGGCCGTCGCCTGCATTGTCGGGGCCCGTGATCGTTGCATTGCGGCCGTAGGCATAGACGGAGCCTTCCAGCTGGTTGGTGCCGCTGCGCGTAACTGCGTTGATGCTGGCGCCGGTGAAGTTCCCGATCTTCACGTCATAGGGCGCGAGGTAGATCTGCATTTCCTGGATGGCGTCCAGCGGGAAAGGGCTCGTGCGGGTGCTGCTGCCGGGCTGGCCGGAGGTACCGGTCTGGCCGCCCAACGATGGGCTAAACCCGATGGCGTCGTTGTTGATAGCCCCATCCACCGTGATGTTGTTGTAGCGAAAGCTGCTGCCCAGAAAGGTATTGTCTTTGCTGCCCTGCGGCGTCAGCCGGGTAAAGTCCTGCAGGCTGCGGCCGATGCTGGGAGAATTCCGCAGCTGTTCGCGGCTGATGTTGACGCCGGCGCCATAGCGGTTGGCATTGAGGGTGATCCGCGATCCCACCACCTGGGCTTCCTGCAGGACCTTGCTTTGGTCGAGTAGCACGAAGTTCATGGTCTGGGGATCGCCGAGGTAGATCTCGACGTCTTCTTTGGCCCGGTCCTCCATTCCCACATAGGAGACCCGGATGCTGTAGGGCCCACCGACACGAAGGTTCATCAGCGAATAGCCACCGTCGTTACCCGTCACCGTCGAATACCGGGTGTTGGTGGGGAGATGGATGGCCGTCACCGTCGCGCCGGGCAGAGGCGTTTGTTTGACGTCGGTAACGATACCCCGCAAGGCGCCGCTGGTCTCCTGTGCATTACAGCGGGTTGCCAGGCCGGCCGTGAGCACCAGCAGTATCAGCAGGAGGAAGAATGATTTATGCAACGAGCTATTCGTATTGACCATGAGATCGATTAATTGATAAGTAAACCGAACCGGAAAGTATTTGCGAGTGGATTTCTATGGTATCCGTAACCGGAGGGTGCGAGATAAGAAAAATTGAGGCCGAAGACGCCGTATCGGATGCCGACGCCGGCGGTGAGATAATGCAAACCGCCCCGAGTGTTGTCTTCGTAAAAATAGCCGGTGCGGAGGAACAGGAGATCGGCGTAATTGTATTCCACCCCGGCCGAAAAACCATAGCCGCTATTGTTGAAGGACCTGATCCAGCTGTTAGCGATGGTATAGGAATAATAGGCTTTCATGCTTGCGGAATCCGTGGGGCTTGCCGGGACCAGGAGTTTGTTGCCGTCGACGCCCAGCAGAAGCTTGTTCTGATCATTGAAGACAAAGTTGTAGGCGATGCCGATGCCCAGGTTAGCCGGCAGGTAGTTCTTTTGATCGGCGTCGCTGGTATAGCCGATCTTGTTTCCGAGATTCGAGAGCGCCAGGCCACCCGAGAAACCTTTGTTGTTTTTATAGAAGAGCGAGACATCGGCTGCAAAAGCGTTTCCCGCCTGGTAGTTGGTACCGTCGATATAGCCGCTGGCCAGGCGGGAATGGATGTATCGCATGGCCAGCGCCAGGGCCACGCTGCCGGACAATCTTCGGGAATAGCCCAGATCCAGTGCGTATTCGCGGGGTTGGGACGTTTGGAGGTGATTGCCGCTGAGATCCGAAACGGCTACGTCCCCGAGGCTGAAATAACGCACGGAAGACGATACGGCCTGGAAGGTGTCGAGCCGGTGATAGCCGGAAGCCTGCAGCAGATACATGCCCTGCACGATATCGCGCAGCCAGGGAGTGTAGTTCACGACTGCTGCCGAAGGCGCCGTCGCGAAAGGCGTTTTGGCCAGGTTATACAGACCGGAGCCGGCATCCGGCGTAGTGGCGATGCCGAGTTCTCCCATGCCGCCGCCACGCGTATCGGGATTGATGCGCAGGAAAGGAACGGCCGTAGTCGTCATATTGACAGGGGAAGTTCCCTGCGCCTTTACCAGATGACTGCCGGCGATGAATAGTAAGGTCAGGACTCCGTATTTGATCATCGGGTTATAATAATTTGGTGATCGTTTTTGTTAGTTTTATCGCCTCGCCTGCCACCCTGACGATGTAGACACCCGCGGGGAGGTTGGGAACGGGTAGGGACAGGCTGCTCAAGCCCCATTGCAGGCTGAGCTCCATATTCACGCAAGGGCGTCCCGTCACGTCGAATAGCTGCAGGACGACATGTTGGCCTTCCGGCGTTTGCGTGGTGGTAAAGACGTTGACCTGCAGGGTGGCCTGGCTGCTGAACCAGGTATCCAGGCTATTATTATCGCCTTCCGCCGGGGTGATCAGCAGGCTGCCGGGGACGTTGGCGACGATCTGGTAATTGACCGAATCTTTGGGCCGGATGCCCACGACATAGATCAGGTATACGCCGGGTTCGGCATTGGCGGCGGACCCGGTGGAGCTGAATACCGTCTGCAGGCTATCCGGAGTGTCGCCGTTTACCAGGCCGGTATAGACGGCGCTGAAGGTGGGGGGTGTCTGCCGGTATATGCTGGTGTCGTTGTTCACGCTGATGCTCAGGGACGCGGGCAGGACATGCAGGATACTTACGATGCTGGTAGGTCCGTAGTCGGTATTGCCTGCCTGCGAGATGGTGATCGTATCCGTACCCGCGCCCGTGATATGGATCTTGCCCGCAGCGGTGATGATGGCGACGGCCGGATTGCTGCTGGAGTAGGTAACGGACAATCCGGTGTTCACTATGGCGGTGGCGAAGTCGGCATCTCCATAGGTCTTGAGGGTATCGGTAAAGGAAATATCCTGCGCCTGACCGACGACGGTGAACGATCCATCCTCGTAGGTGATCGAATAGTTATTGGATGCGGCGCCGGACGGAATGATCGGATATTGTCCCTGCGGCGAATTGATAGTGGCCGTGGTGGTCACGGTGGGCGGAGTTGGCAGCGAGGTAGCGCTGTCGCCGTTGACGAGACCGGTGTAGATCAGCCGGAAGACCGGCAGAGCGGCATATTGATATTTCACCGTGTCGGCCGCCGTGATCTGCAAATTGGCCGGGGCCACCGTGAGCGTTTGTGTTGCGGATGCGGGGGCGTAGACGCTATTGCCCTGTTGCGTCGCGGTAATGGTACACGTACCAGCGCCAACGATATGGATCTGATCGCCGGCGGTCCAGGCTACGGTGAGGTCATTACTACTATAGCTGACCGGCAGTCCGCTGGTCGCCGTCGCGCCGCCGGGAAAGTCCATATCACCATACGTCTTCGGGGGGAGGGCGTTAAAGGTGAGGGTTTGCGCGGCAGTGCCATTGTTGCCTGGTACGAATACGAGGCCGCCGATGGGTGCGAAGGCGCTCAGATCGCTCTCGGTATAGGTATTGCTGTTGAGATCATATTGAAAGAAGCCACCGCCTGAAATGATACCACTCATTTTGCCCGAACTATCGATGACAAAACCCTGGTACTCGCTGAACTGACCGTGATCGTCGTGCAGATCGGTGTATTTCCCGGTGGCCGGGTCAAACGAGAACAGCACGCCGGACCCGCCGTTCCCTGCATAGGCACCGCCATATTGTGTTGTACCGTAGAATTTGTTGTTATAAACCATGATCTGGTAAGGATTCCCGCCATGGGTGCCATCGAAACTATACACTGGCGCCGTTTGGCCCGAAACCGGATCGTAGGAAAAGATAATGCCCTGGTTATAAGGTCCGGCGCCCGCCGCCACACCATAAAGCTTGTTTTGATAGCTAACCATGGGGGTGTATGCGGTAGGGTTCTGACCGAAGTCAAAGAGATCGGTGAAAATACCCGACCGGGGGTCGAAGCTGAATAGAAAACCATTGCCGCTGGCTCCGCCGTACCAGGACTCGCCATATAATTTGAAATCGAATAAGGTCAGGGGACTTATGGCCTCGGTGCCGGTGGGGAGATCATATACTTTAGTGAAGACGCCAGCGGCAGGGTCCCAGGAGAAGATGGTGCCAAATCCGTTGTTGCCTCCGCCGGTTGTAGCACCGTATAGCTTGCCATCGGGGTATTCGGTGAGCTGTCCACCGGCAGTATAATAGTTTGGGGTGGTATATGTTCCGTCCGACCCACCGGTGAATGCATAAAGAACAGTTTGGGTGTTGGTGTAAGGGTTATAAGAGAATATGGTCCCATTATTATAGCCAAGGCCATTCCAGTTGTAGGCGCCGGTGCGGGTTGTACCATATAACAATCCGTTATGGAGGATCAGATTGCCCCACATGCTACCCCCGGTGTTGCTTCCATCGAAAGAGAACACCTGTTGCGGGTTGCTTCCATCGGTATTGATGCTGAAGATATCGCCCTGATAGGAATTACCCGAGCTGCCCAGACCAAAATACCTGTCCTGTGAAAAGGCGGGAAGGGTAAAAGCGGTCATCAAAAGTAAAAGGACGCCTGCCGGCCCGGATAGCCAGTTAGTCTGGGTTTTTGTTTCCATGCGATATAAGAGGAAAAAAGGGGCCGCTTGTACTATTGGGTACTAAAAAAAAATGTAGCGGTCCGGACAGACCGGTATGTAGCGCCCCGGATAGCCGGGACAATTGTAATTTTGTTCTTATGAACAACAGAATTGCCATTGTCACAGGGGCGAGCGCCGGGATCGGCGCTGCCACGGCCATTCGTTTGGCCAGGGATTTTTCCGGTCTCGTGCTTGTCGCTAGGCGTCAGGCGGAGCTGGAGGAGACCGCCCGGGCCGTCACCGCCGCCGGCGCTACTCCGCTGGTGATTGCGGCCGATCTTCGGCAGCCCGCCGCATCGGACCAGGTGGTTGCGGAGACGATTGCCCGGTTCAACCGCATCGACGCGGTGATCAACATCGCCGGCGCGGTACCGCAGATCCATCTTTTCGAGATGACCGACGAACAGTGGAATGATGGCGCGGAGATGAAGCTGCATGGTGCGCGCAGGCTCACCATCAAGGCATGGCCGCAGCTCAAGGCGGCGGGAGGGTCGGTGGTCTTCACGTCGGGGAATTCGGCGCTTGAGCCCAAGCCCGGGTTTGCCGCGGTCGCTACCATCAATGCGGCTATCGTCGCGATGGCCAAGGCCTTCGCCGCGCAGGGGCTCATCGATGGGGTGCAGGTAAATAGTGTGTTGCCCGGGCCGGTGATGACGAACCGGCGGGTCTCATTCCTGCAAAAGTGGTCGGCGGCGAATCACATGACGATGGAGGAGGCGCAGGGCAAATTCCTGGCCGCGGCCGAGATCCGGCGGTATGGCACGGCGGAGGAAGTCGCGGAGCTCATCGGGTTCCTAATGTCGCCATCGGCGCAATGGTTGACGGGTGCGGCGCTGCGGATGGATGGGGGAGAGGTGAAGGGGATCTGACCTTACTCTTCGCGCAGCCGCTCGTCCGTGTAGGTGATCGTGGTTCGGCCATGGGGCCAGGGTTTGCCGTGCTCGTCCAGGCTGACGAAGACCATTTTGTCGATCGTGAGAATGCTTTTGCGGGTGATCTTGTTGCGTACCTCGCAGGCAAGGGTAAGCGAAGTGCGGCCAAAATGGATCGCTTTTATGCCCAGCTCGATGATATCGCCCTGCCGTGCCGAGCTGACAAAGTTGATCTCGGACATGAATTTGGTGACGCAGCGGTTGGTGCCCAGCTGGATGATCGTGTAGATGGCGGCTTCTTCATCGATCCAGCGCAGCAGGCTGCCGCCGAACAAAGTTCCATGGGCGTTGAGGTCTTCGGGCTTGATCCATTTGCGGGTATAGAAATTCATGATGCGAATTTACGACATAGGTTAAAAATCGTAACTTCTCGGCATGAATTTCAGGAAAGCCAACAATATCGCGGGCTGGATCGTTTGTGCCATAGCCTGCACCGTATTCATTTTGACAAGGGAGGCTACGGCCAGTTTCTGGGATTGCGGCGAGTTTATCCCCTGTGCCTACAAACTGCAGATATCCCATCCCCCCGGGGCCCCGCTTTTTATCCTGCTGGGCCGGCTCTTCATCATCCTCTTTAGCGGGAATATCGATGCCACCACGGCTAACGCGCACGCTGCCGTGCAGGTGAACCTGCTGTCCGCCATGAGCAGCGGGTTTGCCATCCTTTTCCTGTTCTGGACGACTACGCGGCTGGCGAAAAAGTTATTGGTGACAAAAGGGGAGGCCGTGTCCCTGGACAAAGCCATTGCCATTATCGGCGCCGGGGCAGTTGGAGCGCTGGCGTTCACCTTTTCCGACTCCTTTTGGTTTTCCGCGGTGGAAGGGATCGTTTTCGGCGTTTCCCCGCTCTTTATTGCCATGGTATTCTGGGCCATCGGGAAATGGGAAGAACAGGCGGACCTGCCGGGCGCCGATCGCTGGATCGTCCTGATCGCCTACCTCATCGGGTTGTCGATCGGGGTACACCTGTTAAGCCTGCTGAGTATTCCTGCCGTTGTAATGACCTACTATTTCCGGCGATTCCGGTATTCCCGGCGCGGGATGGTCCTTGCCTTCCTGATCGCCTGCGTGCTCACGGGTGTGGTCCAGATCCTGGTCATCCAGGACACCGTCAAAGTGATGGGGTGGTTCGAACTGCTTTTCGTCAACGATCTGAGCCTGCCCTTCAACTCCGGATGTTATTTTTTCCTGGCCTTGCTGGCAGCGGCGATCATCCTGGGGCTGCGGTGGGCCATCCGGAAAGGACGAAATGCGGCAGCACTGGGAATCCTTTGTTTTGCCTTCATCCTGATCGGCTATTCTTCCTACGCTGTGATCCTGATCCGGGCGAATGCCGGTCCGGCCATCAATATGCAGGATGTCAACAACCCGATCGACCTGGTGGCCTATCTCGACCGGTCGCAGTACGGCGAATGGCCGGTCCTGAAGGGGGCGGATTTCACTGCCAGGCCCACCGGCTACAAGGACGAGGGGAATATATACGACAAGGACCTGCGTACCGGCAAATACGATGTGGTGGGTAAAAAGACCGGGCTTGAATACGATCCTAACGATATTCATTTTTTCCCGCGCATCTGGGACACCGATAACAGTCAGGGACATGTGGATTACTATAAGCAATGGCTGGGCATCGATGGCACCGAAGCGCCTTCTGCGGCGGATAATTTGCGATGGTTGATCGGGTACCAGTTCAACTGGATGTACTGGCGTTACTTTATGTGGAATTTTGCCGGCCGGCAAAATGATCTGCAGGGGACGGGCAATCCAAGGGACGGGAACTGGATCTCCGGGATCGGGCCGCTGGATAACTGGCGGCTGGGCGACCAGGGTTTGATGCCGGATTCCCTCAAACACAACAAGGCGCATACGACCTTGTTCCTACTGCCGCTTTTGCTGGGTATCCTCGGGCTTATTTATCAATGGAAACGGCAGAGTACGGATGCTTTTATCGTCTTGCTGTTGTACTTTTTTACCGGGATTGCCATTATCCTGTACCTGAACCAGGCAGGCCCGCAGCCGCGTGAAAGGGATTATTCCCTGGTGGGGTCTTTCTATGCCTTTTCCATCTACATCGGTTTGGGTGTGCTCTATGTCTATAACCTTTTCCTGAAGAAATGGAAGAACGGAAGCCGGACGGCCATCGGGGCGGCCCTGCTGTGCCTGGTGACGGTGCCCCTATGGATGGCTATCCAGGAATGGCCGGCCCATGATCGTCACAAAAAAACGCTCGCGAGGGATATCGCCATCGATCACCTGAACTCGTGCCCACCGCAGGCCATCTTGTTCACCAGCGCCGACAACGACACCTATCCGTTATGGTATGCCCAGGAGGTCGAGAATATCCGGCCGGATATCCGGGTGATCGTAACCAGCTTATTGGGCACGGATTGGATGATCGATCAGCTGCAGACCAAGGTCAATGAAAGCAAGCCTATCCCCTTTAGCTGGCCGCATGAAAAATATGTGGGGGACAATCGGAATGCGATCCCGTATTATGACAAGGGTCCCTTTCCCAAGGATAGCGTCATGAGCCTGGGCGATCTGATGGCCTTTACGGGAAGCGACAGTAACCAGCTGCAATCGCAAAGCGGGGAGAACCTCAACTATATGCCGACGCGGAATTGGTATCTACCCGTCGACAGGGAAATGGTTTTGCGCGATGGTCTGGTGCCGGCAGCCGACAGCGCCGCGATCCCTACCCGGATCAATTTTACTTTTCCAGGCAATACCCTTTACAAAAACGATATGGCGGAGTTGAATGTCATTGCCGCCAGCAAATGGGAACGGCCGATATGTTTTACCTATCCACCTTTTGGTCTCGGACTGGATGCTTATGTCGAAAATGAGGGATTGGCCTACCGGCTTACACCTATCCGGCAACGGGATTCCTCGAATGGGGGTATCGACCTGTCGAACATGTATACAAACCTGTTGACAAAATTCAGATTTGGCGGCGGTGAAAAACCGGATGTCTATTTCGATGAGAATGGCCGCAGGGAATTGTTATCGATCCGGGGAGCCTATGCCCAGCTCGGCAGCGCGCTGGCATTGAGTGGAAGGCGGGACAGCGCTCTACGGGTGCTGAACTATGGATATAAGATGCTGGACCCAACGACACTCTCTTACGGCATGGTGTCTTCCCAGAATATGCAGGACATTTCCTCACTGCAATATGCCTCTGCTTTTTACCAGGCCGGGGATATGAAAATGGCGGCACAGATCGCCCATGCCACCATCCGGGATTGCCAACAGCAGGTTACCTACTACAATTCGCTGGGCGATGCAGGTACAACCTATTTTCAACGGGATCAGCAAACGGCCACTGCAATTCTCCGGCAGTTAGAGGGGATGCTGGTCGTGATGAATCCGGGTAAGAAACCATAATGTAGAAATTTTTTTAAAAACCTGTTTCCCTTCTTCGGCGCTATTCCGATCCATATCGGAGCGCCCACCTGCCTACCACCGAGCGGTCCGGATACCCGTTTTTATTAACCTAAAACACCAACACTCCAGATGGCCAGCTCATCTATTATTGCCGCATTCCTGGGATCCATCGATCATCTCCTTCCGTTGAGCCCAACGGACACCAAGGGTTTAGATGATCTGAAACGACAGTTACCCGAGGTATTGAAATCGCAGGAGATCGAAAAAGCCCTGCCGGGTGGCTTGAATCTTCTGGATAAATACACCATTCAAAGAGCACTTCTTAGCGCTGCCGAAAAAGGGGCAGCGGGCGCCGTATTTTCCCCCACCCCGGCAGGGCAGGAGGGGGGCGGCGGCATCGGGCTCCAGGTCTTCCGCCGCGAAGTGCCTGTTGTCAGCGGCCTGAGCAGCGCTTCCGTTCCGCCGTGGGCCGCGGGGATGGCCATCGACCATACTATCGGGCCGCTGAAGGACAGTAACGGCCGGCTGTATTGGTTCGATTTTTATCCGGTGGTACAACGGGTCACCGTCTTATTTGGAACAACGGCCACGCTACAGGTCCCGATCACCGGTGTTCTAACCGCAGCACAGCAATATTCGTTAAGCGCCGGCAGCTTGTGGATGCTCTCTCAGCTGCTGGCGAATACGGCGCCGGCGGGTGCCTTCACCGGCTTGAAGATCAAAGGCGGGACGATCCAATTCTCCCAGCCCGTTTCGGTCTCCGGCAACTCGATCGTCGTGGCAGGCGGGAGCTGTAAACTGCAGGTCGAGTTGGATCAGCCAGCAGCTGCCACCAGCGCTGCGGCGGCGGGCAGGGATGCCAAACAGCTCGTTATCCATTTACCTTCCCAGGTTAGTTTCATCTGCTCGGGTGCCGCTATCCATGTCGACACGGCATCGGAGCTGTCACAAAAATTATATGGGCAACCTTATCAATACGCCTTCACGCCACAGCCGGTGACCTACGAGCCTGCGCTGAGTCAATTATTGGTGCCTTATCAGGCGAATGTGAACACGTTCGCTGTGGCCGGGGCTGCGGCCAACCTTTTCGCTCCCAAAGGGCAGGCGCCCATCAGGGCCTCGGCCTGGGGGTTGCCGGTGACCGTTGCCTCCATCGCTCAACTTGGCGAGGCCGAAGGCATCGGCTCCATTGTGATGGCTATCGGCAAAGGCATCACCGCGCAATGGAATGGCCTGGAGCGAATGCCCGCGCAGCTGAACAATTCTTTCGTCGTGACAAAACCCGGCGAGATCGCGATCGTTGCCGCGGCTGCGACAGGCGGATCCTCGAGACAGCAGTTCGTGCTGTGGAATCAAACGCCGACGGTCGCTTCGACGATAACCGCGGATTATAGCCAGGCCTTCGCACTCCTGTATATCTGCGCCGGCAGCGGCGCCGAAGTAGTCTTCCTGAACCAGGTGGGCATCGATGCCGCCCTGGACCGGCCGCTGGATGCAAGCGGCGAGCCGCCGGTGATCGATATCGTGTCGGGCGCCATTCAGCTCATCGATCTTGCCGACCAGGGGTATGTCGCGATCGAGGCCACGAATATTGTAGCGCAGTGGTTGGAGGCGAACCCGGGTCAGCCCATTTCCCCCGTCCCGCTGGCGTTATGCAACGCTTTTATCGAAACAACGCCGGTGAATGTCTTTTTGCTTTTCGCGAAATGGGATGGAGGCCGGCAGCTGACCAACGGCCTGGTGCTGCTCGATTCCCTGGTGTATTATCTTTTCCCCATTCTGCCGGACCCATACGTGACCAATATGCCCGCGCCGTTATCGATCGGCAGACGGGTCGCAGGCGCAGCCAATAACAGCAGGGCGGTCGCGGGAGTTGCAGGCAGTGCCAACGCCGTCCTGGAGTTCATCACCTTTGTGACGTGGCAGACAACCCAGGTCACGGATACCGTTTATGTCCTGGTCCCCGGCAATGGCGCATCGGCGCTGTTGAATACCTCCACGGGCGGGGTAGGGGCGCAGGAAGTCCTCAGGAGCGACGCGCTTCGTGGGCTTTTCAACGAGACGCTGGCGGTGGAGAACGAACAATATTATCTGCTGGATGTGTCCACGAACAGCGACTGGTTTGGTGTCGGCGTCGCCATCGGCACACTTCGTACCACGGCGAACAGTGTCTTCCCCCTTTTTATCGACGGGATCAACCTGGTCACCGCCGCTCATAACACCCGCATCTATACGCTTCCACAGGTGCAATGGGAGCCCTTGCAGACCATCCCCAATCCGGCTGTGACGCCGGCCTTTCCCTTATTTACCGGCTCCGATGATACCGGGCTGCCTACCATCGTAGGCACCGAGAGTTACCAGCTGGTGCCCATTGCGCCCCGGCCGGTGATCAGGACCTTTGTCGACCAATACAATGCCGCTACCCCGCAAAGCCTGGCGATGTTGTTCTCGCTGCCTTTCGGGATGAACGCCGCGGCGATCCTGGACAACCCGAATGATCCGACGCAGCAGGGGGCGACGTTTGGCTACAACCAGCCGGTGTTCACTACGCCTCAAAATCTCGAGGGGGGATTGCAGCTATCCGTGATCGCTACCAGCCCTGACAGCGGCGCCCAGGCAGAATCGCCGCATTTGAAGGGGGCGACCATCCAGACCCGGAATCTCATCGACTGGGCCACGGGTCTGCCCGCCATGGGCAATGGGCAGCAGCTCAGTGCGCTTGGACCCGATGTAGACACGATCTTCAACAATGAGCTTAACCCGGGCGGTGTCAATCCAAGAGTTCCGTTGGAGCGCATGGATCTGGGCGGCTATGGCGCTTCGATCTTTAGTAACTGGCTCAATCCTGCGGCGAAGATCGCCGCCACCAGCCAGGTGGAATTCGATGTGCTCAGGGGCCGGACGGCGCACGAGGTCGTGCAGGTCAAAAGCCTTTTGTATCCCTGGGCCGTACCGGTCGTGAGGACGATCACCATCCAGCGCACCTCAGGCGGCGGTGTCACCCGCTACGACAGCGGTTGGATAGCGCAGGGACCGGGGATCTACGATTTCTCCTATACCGATGAGATGGGAACCCATCACAATAATCCGTTCGAATTTCACGCGGGCGTCGTGCACGGCGTATACAATGTCAAAGAGATCAGCGATACCGGGCAGATCTATACAGCCGGGACGGTGGAGATGGCGGAGGTATTTTTCAACGCCGATGTGCTCGTCGAGGACGTCGTCTCCGGCGCATCCAACGGCTATTTACCTAGCGCCGGGCAGCGTGGCTTTGTGCAGTTGGCCCCTTCCGGCACGCCGCTTACGCCACAGCAATTCTGTACCTTCCTTGACCAGGAAGATGGTCTCGGCGGCCCGGTGGACGGCATTATCAATGTAGGCAATTCCGGTGAGCTGATGCGCGTCACGTCGGTAAAGGTGAATGGGATCGCTTATAACGGTCAGAACTTCTTCGTATCGGCGGGGTATGGATCGCTGCGGCTGCCCGGCGAGAGCTCCTGGTCGCTGGTACAGCGGGACACCACCGGCAATATCGTTCCGCTCGACCCCGATGCAGGTTTGCCGGTGATCCGGGAGAATTCGACGCGGCGTCATTTGGGCTTCCATCCGGTGACCATCAACTATCCTTACCGGTTTGCCGATCCGATAGATCTTAAAAACGCTTCGGCTCCGCTGACCGATTATGGACTGCTGCAATCGGCAGGTTCGGAGAAAGTGTTGTTCCTCCGCCCGGTGATCAATGCGGGCGACGCGAATATCAAAAGCGATCTGCCGCCTTATTTTGCGGATTGCTATGCCATCTCGCTATCCAAAAGCATCTTCCCGGCCGTCAATGAAACCTTTCCCCTGGGATCGGGTGGCACCAACCTGGCGATACAGGGAGCGGGCCAGCTGCAGCTGACCTCGGGCGGCGGTTATACCGCTCCCGCCGGATATACCCGCGACCTGTTGAACAACGGGGGTTCGAGAGTATACATCAACTATTCCGATGTCGTCGACGGCGCAGGCAATACACAGGTGAATTATCAATTCGATTCGACGGCCGCGATACCCTGGCAGGCCAATATGCAAAATCACAGCATCGTGATCGATCTGATGAGCTTCAAGAGCCTGGTCTCCGTGAGCAGTTCCTTCCAGGTCCAATCCGGCGCCGCGCCACAGATGACCCAGCCGCTGGTCAAATTCGGACCGGATCTTCAGCCGCTGATCGATCTGCTGAGCTTTTTCGGCGGTTCGTCCATGGCCGCGCCGATGCTCATCAGCATGACCAATACGAGTACATGGACCTTTGTGCCCAAAGTCACCGGCGGGCTAACGGCTACGCTCACCTTTGAAGCGGCGGCGGTCCCTTATATCCAGATCAAGGTAGGCAATGCCGTATTGTTTACTACAGGTGTGGAGGTGCCGGCGGCAGCGTTGAAGATCACCGTTACCCTGAAAGTTGGCTTTTACGTCAACATACCCGGGAAAAAGCTCACGAGCGGCGCTGCTTCCACCGATACGCCGGCCTCCATCGGCGGGTTGCTTAATTTCGAAGGTGATCTTGCCATTCTTTGCGCTACCGTAGGAGTGGCCAGCGTATACTTCCTGGGCAGTATCGTCCTCAACCTGGCAACGGATTCCGTGGCCGGCAACTCGCTTGTCTTCCAGGCGCTCGTTGGCGCCGAGGTGGATTCTACCTGGCCGGTGGTGGGTAAGGTGACCGTTTCGTTACAAGTAGGTTTTGAGATGGATGCCTCTACCACGGCCGGAACGGGCTATTATGCGATCATGCTGCTGAAAAGCAATGTCAGCCTCCTGGCAGGCCTTATCGCCATCGCCATAAGCATTGAAGCCAAAGGCGGGCAGAAGGAAGTAGGCGGGCATGCCTTCGCGATCTGCGAGGTGGATTTTGCACTGAACGTCTCGGTAGTCTTCATCATCAATATTTCCTTTACCACCAGCTGGCAACAATCTCAACAAGTCAACTAACCATTCACCTATATAAACATCCACTGATCATGGCAACTTCTCCCACTAAAATAACACTGATGTGTTTTCCCCAATCCTGGGACGGACAAAATTTGCAGGCGAACGTGCTGATCCTTCCGCATGAGGATCCTACGGCGCCCCTGGTCACCAATATTCCGGCCGGCGTCAACGCGCCGCCTTTTGCCAGTGCCAGGCTAAGTTTCACGGCCATGGTTATCGATAGTCTCGATAACTTTCCACAGCCGGTGAATGTCACCAGCACGATAGCCCTGAATACCGTACCGCCCGCCAATTCGCTGCAGCTGTTCCAGACGCTGGCCGTTTCGTTCAAGATCACGCAGCCTTCCAACATTCCCACGCCCGCCAGCGCTTCGACGTATATGCAAAAGTATCTTCCGTTGAGCTATCGCGACAGTTTCCCTTTTACCCGGCCCAACAGCCCTTATGCGAAGACCGATGACAGCTATTCCTGCCTGATGAAGACGGGGCCGACCACGGCCACCTTCGTGGCCAGTACCGACGATGTGAGCTGGGGGCAGGTCTTTGCCTATGCCCTGCGTCAACCGGTCCTGGCCAGACAGCTGGGCTTTATTTATAATGTCAGTATCCCGCTTCCCGCCAATACCTTCGCGGGTGGCGGCTGGTTGTATTTCGATCTGGCCCCCGGCAGCGATTATGTGGCGCAGGTGTCGGTCAGCGCAGACATCCTGAAACGATATGCGGCTCGTATCCCGGCGCTCACCCAGGCCCGGAGTTTGTTCGCTCCCGTATTGTTCCCGGTCTCCACCGGTCCGGTATTGGGCAACTATGATCAGGCGTTGATCGAGGCGGAAGACTACGACGACGGCTTTGCCAAGATCGTGCATTGTATGCAGCCGGTGACCGGCAATATGCTGGATGAGACCGCCGACACGAATACGGCGCCACCCACCCGGGATTACGGCATCCGGCTGGGGTGGGACGACGAGCAGCTGCTCAACTGGCAAAACAGGCAGATGTTGATCGATCCGGCGGTAGGCAACCGGCTCGATGCGCCCATGGGTGTCTTCAATCACCGGATCGATGTCCGACCGCATGGCGGTGACGATACGACCTGGAATTCGTTGTCCAAAGTCCAGGGAGATCTGGTGCTGGGTGGTATCGATCTTGGTTCTTCGAACCTGGAATTGGGCGTCGAAGTGGGTCCCAACCAGGTCGACTATGGTTCCGGCGTTTACTGGCTCCCGATGTACTACACCCGGTGGGACGGGGCCTCGCTGGTGGTCAAGGATATAAAGGCGGCGACGCTTGCGGGGACCAACACGCTCGTGAATCCCATGTTGAAGCCCGTAGACGCCGACAAGGTGCCGTTGCTCTATGGGAACAGCTATGATTTCCGGGTACGCTATGCGGACATTTCCGGCGGCGGTCCCACCGAACAATCGGTTCCCGTAAACGGCGGCCCGGCGCAGGTTACCGGCTGTGGTTTCCGGCGTTATATTCCGCCGCAAAAGGTAAGCGTCCAACCTACCTTATCGAATCCCGCCGATCCCGGCTCACCGCCTGCGCAATATGCGATCAGCCGGCCGCTACTGGGTTTTCCCGCCCTGCTGTACACCGGTCTCAACAATGCCTACAACCTCCTGCTCGCGGATGTTCCGGCGGCGCTGGCGGCCAAACGCGAGTGCGGCTATTTCGACCCCGATGCAGCACAGGTACAGATAGACGTGCTGGTGAAGGGACCCGAACCGGATTACCAGCTTTCGGCCGATGATCACGAGGCTTACTATGCGTTGTTTACCACCTATCGTTCGTTCCCGGCCGACATCACCCAACCGATCCAGCTCGATATTCAATTTCAGGACGCCCATGTCATCAAGTACGGCGATCCCACCGATCTGGGCGATCTGCCGCTGACGACCGCCACCTCACCGCTGATCCTTCCCACAGGACGCGATATCCAGATCAATATCACCGCCGTGGGCAAAACGGATAACAGTCTTACCTATTTTGGCAGCCAGGCCAGCAGGTTCGGTGCGCCCGTGGCTATGTATGCAAGGGCCGCCTCTTCCAATGAGACGAATTTGTTTGTCAAGGAAGACGCCGCCATGCAATTCTGTGCGATCCTACTCCAGCCTGATCCGGTGCCTACCAGTAACCTGAATGCGCAGATGTTGCTCAAGGGCCAGGATGTGGCTACACCCGCGAATCTCTTTCAGCGGCTGGCGCAGCAGCTGGACCTGGATACGACGGGTACGGCGCTCTTTGGAAAGCCCGGCGTCCGCGTTGCCATCGGCTGCAGCAAAGCCATCCGGAATACGCTCTCGCCGGATGGAGGCTCCATTACGTTTGCGTCGAAACAAGACCTCACCCGGCAATGGATCCCGGTGATCACGCTCGATCTCCAGCGCGACTGGGCCTGGAATGCGCTGGCGCCGATAAGCTTCACCGTTACCCGGAATGGCGTCGGGGTCGTAGGCACCATCGAAGTGAAGGCCTCGGTGAGCGCCACCTGCCTGAGTGTGCCGGACCGGACGCATACCCGCATCATTTTCTTCGACGCGGTTTCGCCGCTGGAATTTACGGGGCCTTTCCCGACGCCGGAAGATCTGACCTATACCATTACGCCGCAATTCGCCGTGGCTCCGCAGCAGCAGGATGCGCCGCTGGCCCTTCAAGTTACGGTGCCCGTGGCCGCGCCGCCTGCCCAGGTGCCGAAGATCCTTAATGTAGGCATCGCTCAAAGTCCGTATATCCATTCCAGCGATTATTCTTCGACGTCGGACCGGCAACGGATGCTATGGGTGGAATTCGACCAACCGATTCAGAACCCGGCCGACAGCTATTTTGGGTTTGTAAAGGCCTATTCGCCCGATCCCATTTTGCTGGCGGGCGAAGAACCCGTCCCCGATCCAAAGGAAGACCTTCCTTCCCTTCCCGACGAGCTGATCCGGGTGATCACCCCGGGCCAATCGCAGGACCAGAGCGGTCTCAACGCCATGCAGCAGCTCATCCCCTGTACCGATGTGTCACCGCGGCATTTCCTCGTCCCGCTGCCACCGGGTCTCACGCCTTATTCGAAGGAGCTGTTTGGATTCTTTGTCTACCAGTTTTGCGTGGGGCACTCGCAGGTGTGGTCGACGGCGCAGGCCCGCTTTGGCCGGCCGATAAGAGTAACGGGGGTACAGCATCCGGCGCCGGTGCTTAGCTGCACGGCCGATGCCACGCAGGATCAGATCGTTCTCTCGGCACCCTATGCCAATCCCGTGTACAATGGCATCTCGCTGCTTCCCTTTAGTCCCCGGACGGAGATCTGGGGCGCGCTATATGCGCAGGTGCGGCAGCTGGACGGGGCAGCCTACAGAAACCTGCTGCTCGATCAGAAGGTATTCTTTCAGCGGCAAAAAGACAGGCTTAACCTGTTGCAGGGCACCG
This sequence comes from Puia sp., assembly GCA_035946435.1. Lineage (GTDB taxonomy): Bacteria > Bacteroidota > Bacteroidia > Chitinophagales > Chitinophagaceae > Puia. The sequence goes on from DASYZH010000402.1 coordinate 35,387, forward strand.
TCGACGTCTATGGCACCTGCACCTGGACCACCGATGAGATCCAGGCACTCCTCGCGGCGCTGGGGCTGGCTCCGGATACGCCGTTGAGCGTGCTGGCCATCGAGCTGTACAGGAACTATACCCCGGTAGCAGAGCCGATAAGCGGTGATCTTGGAAAAGAGCGGATGTACAGGACCTCGAGTCTTTGTCCCGTGCCGCCGGTGTGTTGTTGTTAATTCCCGGTCATATCCGGTTAATTTTCGTTTTTATGGCTCGTACGGATAAAGGTATATTTGTTAGCCATCATGAAAATAAGCGCTGTACGTACGAAGCTATACCAATGGACCGGTCCCGTGACTACCGGCGATACGATCTTTGCCACCCCCGTGAGCCTGCTGCCCTTTCAGCACGATTCGCAGGCAGCCTACCGCTTCTTTAGCTGGCTGGTGGTAGAGGTGGAGACGGACGAAGGTCATACCGGCATCGGCAATGCCGGTCTTTGTCCCGATGTCACCAAAGCAATTGTGGACTCGAAGCTGGCTTCACTGCTCATCGGCGAAAATCCATTGAATACGGAGTACCTGTACGAAAAGATGTACCGCAGCTCGGTGGCTTTCGGCAGGAAAGGCGCCGTCCTGGCGGCCATCAGCGCCCTGGACATCGCCCTTTGGGATATCAAGGGCCTTGCACTGGGACAACCGGTATTCATGCTCCTGGGTGGAAGGACGAAAGAATACATAGCCACTTATTATAGCCGCCTGTATACCCGGGATCTGGACCGGCTGCAGGAAGAAGCCGCGCACTATAAGCGCGAAGGGTTTACCGGGATGAAGCTGCGTTGCGGTTACCCGCTTACGGAAGGACGGGCCGGCATGAAGAAGAACGTCGAAATGGTGAAGGTAGTGCGGGAGACCGTGGGCGACGACGTGGAGATCATGCTGGAAGCCTATATGGGTTTTAACTTCGCTTATGCCCGGGCGTTCCTGAAGGAGCTCGAGCCCTACAACCTCCGCTGGGTGGAGGAGCTGCTGCTGCCCGACGAGATCCATCTCTTTAGTAAGCTGCGCGAATACACGGATATCCCACTGTCCGGCGGCGAACATGAATACACCCGGTTTGGCTTTCATGACCTGGCCATGGCCGGCGCCTTGGATATCTTTCAGTTCGACACCAATCGCGTAGGCGGTTTCACCGAGGCTCAAAAGATCTGTGCGCTGGCGCAGTTACATGGCATCGAAGTGATCCCGCACGGCGGCCAGATGCACAACCTGCATGTGGCGATGAGCAGCTTTGCGGCACCCATGGCGGAATATTTCCCTATGACTGGTATCGAGGTAGGCAATGAGCTCTTCTGGTATATTTTCGACGGCGAGGCGATCGCGCAGAACGGGAAGTTGCAATTGGATGATGCGCGGCCTGGTGTGGGGCTTACCCTCAAGGCTAATCCGGAACATTTCAATATCATCGAATAATATGGAATCGCCTATTCTCGAGCTGTTTAATTTGAAAGGCCGGGTTGCCCTCGTGGTCGGCGGGAATCGCGGTCTTGGACTGTCCATGGCGAAGGCGCTGGCGGAGGCGGGCGCTACCATCGCCATTGCCGCTCGTGATGAAACGAAGAACCGGGAAGCGGAAGAAGCTATCGGGGGCATTTACGCGGCGCCGGGCGACGGCCGCTGTTTTAGCGTCGGGTGCGATGTCTGTGATGTGGACAGCGTAGCGTCGGCCGTTAACCGGGTAGTGGCCCAGGCCGGAAGGATCGATATCCTGATCAATTCCGCGGGGATCAATATCCGGGGGACTATCGAACAAGTGTCGCCGGAAGATTTCAGCAAAGTCCAACAGGTGAATGTCACGGGTTCCTGGCTCGCTGCCAGGGCCGTTATCCCAGTGAT
>DASYZH010000403.1:0-34462 GCA_035946435.1 Puia sp.
CAGTGGTTCGGTCCTCGTCACCGGCACCAATTTTAAGACCATGACCTTCCATGTTTATGTTCGCGGTGACGGCGGCGCAAGTGTATGGCCCACCGGAAACACATCGGGAGACGGGTTTATGATCGGGGTTTCCTTGCTTACCGTTAATTCCGTACTGCCATTATCGATAACCGACTTTACAGCAACCCCCGACAATACGAGCGCCCAATTGCAATGGAATGCGGCGGCTGGTGGAAACTCCAGCTTTTTTGACGTAGAATCCAGCAAGGATGGTACCACATGGCAGGATATCGGCATGGTCATAGCGACGGACGACAACAACACAACCTATACCTACACCGATCCCAATGCCGCCGCCGGAAATAATTTTTATCGGATCAAGGAGATCAATGCGGCGGGGAACGCCGTTTATTCGCCGGTAAAGACGGTATATATCGACGTCCAGTCGACAACAACCGTCTTTCCGAATCCTGTGAGGAACAGGTTATGCATAACCGGCAATGGCAGTACCATACGATCGGTGGTCGTGACCGCTGCCGACGGCAAAGAAATGGCCCGATACACCGGCCCGGTTGCCGGGAATAGCATCGATATGAGCTCCCTGCCCGGGGGTATGTATTTTGTCACTATCGGCTATGCATCGGGCTCGAAGCAAACCACGGCGATCGTTAAGTACTGATCTGAATTTCGCCATCACGGGCAGGCTCAGGTAGTCCACCCTGAAGTGGGTGTTGTTGGTACTGATGTTGATATTGTCCTGGGACGATGCCGGTCATCATTCACTCCGCAGCGCCTTTATCGGACTGGCCAACGCGGCCCGCACCGCCTGGAAGCTCACGGTGAGGATGGCGATCACCAGCGCCAGCGTGCCAGCGAGTCCAAAGACCCACAAATGAATCGGCGTCCGGTACTGATAATTCTCGAGCCAGCCATGGAGTACCCAAAATGCCAGGGGAAACGCAGCGATACAGGAGATGATCACCAGCTGAACGAATTCTTTTAACAGGAGGCCCGTGAGACCCTGCACGGAAGCGCCGAGCACCTTGCGGATGCCGATCTCTTTTACCCGGCGCTCTGCCGTATAGGCGGCAAGGCCAAACAGACCGAGACAGGAGATAAGAACAGCCAGGACCGCGAAGATGCCGGCCAGCTTGCCGATCAGCGTTTCATTGATGAACAGGGCATCGAAATCTGCGTCGGCAAATCTAAATGCGAAGGGCTGGTCAGGACTTGCGGCGGTGACCACGGCGGCCGTTTTTTCGAGCGCCTGCGACAGATCGGCATTCGGCTTGAACCGGAGGGCCATCACGGTGGCGTTGCCGGGGAAGCAATCCAGGACTAGCGGGGCGCCGGCGCCATAGACATCATTGAATACGACGTCGCTGATGATACCCACCACGCGGAAATTCAAGGTGCCCCGGGTGAGGATACCGCCTACCCTGCCCTCTTTTCCCATTAGCTTGGCGAGGCTTTCATTGATGATCACGCTCAGACTGTCCATCCCCGGAGCGGAATAGAAGTCTCTGCCGCTGATGATCTTCATGTGCATAGTAGAGACATATTCGGGGCTGACGTCATTGCTGTGAATGGTAATGACGCTGCCGGGGTCTTTTCCCTGCCAGCTCATCCCGGTACCCGAGCTGTATACATGAAGGGCATCGTGCAGGCTTATCGCGGCATTTTCAACATAACCCGTCGCGACGAGCTTGTCTTTCAAAACCTCGAAGTGATCCTTCATGCTCCCATGCAGGTCCATATAGACAAGATTGTTGCGGCTATAGCCCAGATCGCGACCCTTGATGTGCTGCACCTGCTGATAGATGATCACGGTGCCGATGATGAGGGCGACGGAGGCGGTGAACTGGGTGATGACGAGTCCTTTCCTGATGGCTACGGCGCCGCCGCTGGTCTTTATCCGTACGCCCTTCAGCACATCGATCGGGTTGAAAGACGAGAGATAAAAGGCGGGATAGCTGCCGGCCGCCAGGCCGGTGACGATGGTAATGGCAAGTAAGGCCAGTAAATGGCCGGACCGGAACAGGTTGATGTGGAGCTCTTTGTTCACCAGGGTATTATAGGCGGGAAGGAAGATATACAAAAGGGCTATGGCGAGCAGAACGGACAGCAGGGAAAGGAGCAGGGCTTCGCCGATGAATTTGCCAATGAGACTGTTCCGCCCGGCGCCTACGACCTTCAGCACACCTACCTCCTTGGCGCGTTGTTCGGAGCGGGCGGTGGAGAGGTTCATAAAATTGATACAGGCGATGAGCAGGATAGCAGCGGCGATCAGTGAGAACAAACGCACATAACGGATGGCGCTGTCCGTCGGCACGCCGTTCTCGAATTTGTCGCGTAGATGCCAGTCGTTCATGCCCCACATCCTTAGCGTATTCTTTTGCCCATTCACTTTTTGGGCGAGGTAGTGGGTCAGCTGTTGCTGGATGGCGGCGGGGACCGCGGAAGGGTCGAGCTGCACATAGGTCTCGGCCATTGGATTCGTCCAGCCTTTCAGCCAGGTGTTGGCATCTTCCCAGGTGGTATAGGGGGAGATCCACTGACAATGAAAGCTGCAGTTGTCGGGTAGGTCGGCAAAGACGCCGGTGACTTTGTAGAGGCCGTCGACGGAATAGGCCTGGCCGGCATTCATGTCGATCGTTTTGCCCATCGGGTCCTGGTCGCCGAAACAGGCGCGGGCAAGGGACTGGCTGATGACCACCGCATGTGGTTGCCCCAGCGCCGTGGCTGCATCGCCGCGGATAAGGCTCAGCGTGAACATGGACACCCAGGACGGGTCCGCATAAAGGCCGCTGGTTTTTATCTTTTTGTCGCCGATGACCGCCAGCTCGTCCATCCGCCAGCTGATACGGCCGCTGTTCTTTATTCCGGGCAGCTCGGCTTTGATCGCTCCTGCCACTTCTCCCGGAATATCCATCATGGTGTTAATGCCCTGGTCCGATCTTTCGTTCTCTACGATGCGGTAGATGTAGTTGTGCAGGGCGAAATTGTGGTCGAATGTGAGCTCGTCTTCCACCCAAAGGAGGATGAAGGCAGCGCAGGTGATGCCGATGGAGAGTCCGGCGATGTTGAGGAAGCCGAATGCACGGTGCTTCCACAGACTGCGGAATGCTGTTTGGAGATAATTGCGGAGCATACTGGTACTACCGCGAAAACCGCGGATGGTTACAAGGGAGTGGGAAAAATTTCTTTTAACCCGTTACTCCACCGCTACCACCACCCGCCGGTGCCGGTAATTGGCGGGCGGATCATCCGGAAGATAGGTATCGCTTATAACCACCGGGCTGATATCTATCCTGCGCGCATCGATCCCCTTGCCTTCCAGGTAATCCGCGACGGCCCTGACGCGTGCCATCCCCACTTTTTTATCTTCCGTTCTTGTGTCATCATTACAAATATGGCCCACCAGGGAGATGCGGATGCCGGGGTATTGGGTCATCAGGTTCGCCACTTCGTCGAGGTGTTCTTGCTGGATATCGGGGAGCCTGGTTTCATTGAACAAGCCAAATACGATGGTGCGCTCTATGATCTCATACAAGTGAACGCTGGTTGCGGAATCTATGGGATGTAGCGGCTGTTTCCTGGCATGACGTGGTGCGGCGGCATTCGGCCTGTCGGTTCCGAAGCCCAGCCGTAGCTCCAAACCAAAAGAGAGCATGGTCACCTTATTTACAGCCGGCCTGTTCAGTACGCTCCCGGCCTTTACCGCGGATATACCGGTGGAGCTATAGGTCATGAGCGGCATGCTGTCGGTCTTATCTTTCAGATCGGTGAGGCCATAGTCCAGATATACACCCATATAAAAACGCGTGCTGCGGGAAAGTTTGAAGCTCAGGCCGGTGGCCGCGCTCAGGGCCGCTGTTGGTTTCAGGTTGGTGGTGGCATTGGTCTTCCAGCCATTGATCGTGCCAAAGCCATGTTGGGGCAGATCCGAAACCTGGATATTAAAGTCGGGATAATAGCCGGAAAACGTGGCTTGTTTTGCGGCTACCTGTATACTGCTATTGAAGGGGACGAATGCCTTTCCCCCGCCGTTAATGTACCATTGTACACCGGCGCCCGCGGTATGATATTGCAACAGCAGGGGAATGCCTGCGGCAAAAAAACGCTGCGTTTCTTTATATCCTGTCGTTCGAACGCTGTAGACGAACGCGGAACCGAGATCGTCGACCTCGCCGGAGGTAAAGGCGAGCCCATCGGGCAATGTGGCCTGGGTACGGTAAAGTGCGCCGGTGACGCCGCTTATCAGGTCCCAGCTTCCACCCAGGCGAAAGCGATACAGCAGGTCGATCGATCCACCCGGCAACAGCTGTCGCCCGCCGCCTTGCAGCGTATACTGCGTTCCCTGCAACCCGCCATTCAAACCAATGACCAACCCTTGTGCGCCGGCCTGCAAGATGATCGCCGCCATACAGATGACTAACCCTATTCTTTTTCTCATCATTTTTTTATCGGTTGTTTACTGTGGCAGCACCAGCACATTGATGCTTGCCTTTTGTCCGCCGGCCAGTAACAGGTCGACGATATAAGTACCCGTTTCGGCCGGCATCGTCACCTGCATGGAAGGCTGAACGGTTGTCAGCTGTTGCCGTACCCTGCCGTTGAGGTCTATGATCTGCAATACTGCGCCCTGCAGGGCACTGCTGGTATAATTGCAGTTGATGGTGACCATGCCGCCCGGCGTGGTAGGATTGGGATAAGCCTTTATGCCTCCCGGAATGGCGGCGCCGGGCGTAATGTTCAATATACAGCTTTGGACCAGCTGACTGTCCTTATTGGTCGCTATTACAAAATATTGTCCATCGAGATAGGGGGTCTCGCTGTAATAAGGGTCGGTGGCTCCCGGAATGGGATCCCCATTCTTATACCACTGCCATTGAACGTAATCGCCGCTGCTGTTGTCGAAGAAGATCGCGTCGTTCCACCGCTGCCGGATCAGCGAAGCGCTCTGGTAGTCCACGGTATCGACAACGGCAGGAGCGGCGCTGTAATTGCCGTCTCCGGCTTGTGTGGCTGTAACGACGGCCGTACCTGGCGTCAGCAACGTGAGGATATTCCCCGACACGGTGGCGACGGCCGGATCGGAGACCGAATAGGTGACCGGCAGACCGCTGCTGGTGGTAGCTGTCAGCGATATTTGCGTTGTGGCATTGCAGCCCACGATGAGGCTTTGGGTCCACGTGATCTGCTGCGAACCAATGGTAATGGTCAGTGTATTCCCGGTAAAGTCGATCGTGTAGTTACCACCCGCGCTTAGCGTGCCTATCGTGATGGGATAGATGCCTACATCTTCACCCGGCATGCGGCTGAGGCTCCCGGAAAATATGCTCGAATTATCGCCATTCAGCAAGCCGCTGACGGCATAAGAAAAGGTGGGGTCCTGCGCGCCATATTTTTTGGAAGCGGCATTGGCGGTCACATGGAGCATGGCAGGATCGATGGTAAGCGTCCCCGGATCGTAGACAAAGCTGTAATTCGGACTCACCGCGCCGGATGCGGTGATGGGATAGGCGCCCGCCGGTGAAGAAGAGGTGGCCCTGGTGCTTATGGTGGGTGATGTGGTCAGGTTCCCGGGTGTGTCCCCATTGACGAAGCCGCTGTAGGCGACGGTGAAGCGGGGCACCGTCCCGCCGTAGGTCATCGACGCCGGATTGGGCGTGATCGTCAACACCCCTCGCTGGATGGTCATCGTACCGGGCACATAAGTAATGGCATAGTTGGCATCGACGGCGCCAGAGGCGGTGATGGGATAGGTGCCTGCGGGTGTAGAGGAAGTGGCGCCGGTGGTCAGGGCAGGCAGCGTGGACAGGCTTCCCGGTCCGTCGCCGTTGACAAAGCCGCTATAGGTCGCTGTAAGGGCGGGTACTGTGCCTCCATAGGTCATGGTCGCATTGGCTGCCGTGATCGTCAGCGCCGCCGGGCTGATGGTATAAGCGCCATTGATATAATTAATGACATAGTTGGGATCTTGTGCACCGGAGGGAATTAACGCATAGCTTCCCACGGGGGAGCCGGCAACAGCCGTATTCGTGGCGACGGGTAGTTGCGTCAGATTGCCGGGGCCGTCCCCGTTGACGAAACCGGCGTAGGTGAATGTAAGCGCGCTGTTCGATACTAACGGAGCACCGTAGATGCTGCTGGCCGGATTCACGGTAATGGTCAGCAGTGCTTTTCCGACGGCTAATATTCCCGGGACATAGGTAATGGTATAGTTGGCGTCCACTGCACCGAAGGCCGTGATGGTATAGGACCCGGCCGGCGAGGCGGAGGTGGCGAGGACAGTTATCGAAGGTTGTGTGGTAAGGCTGGATATATTGTCCCCGTTTACGAAACCTGAATAGCTCACCGTCAGCGTCGGCAGGGGGCCGCCCAGGGGCATCGCCTTGCTGTCCGCGGTAATGGTCAGGATGGCTTTGCCGACCGTCATCGTGCCGGAATTGTAGGTGATCGTATAGTTGGGATCGACGGCGCCGGACATCGTGATGGGATAGGTGCCTATCGGCGAGGAGGTGGTGGCCGTGGTAGTTATCGTCGGTGGTGTAGAAAGGCTTCCCGGTCCATCGCCGTTGACAAACCCGCTGTAGGACGCTGTCAGTGTCGGCACGGGGCCTCCGTAGGTCATGGTTTGGTTGACGGCGTTGATGGTCAGCGGGGCCGGACTGATCGTATACGCGCCGGTGACATAATTGACCGTATAATTAGGGCTCAGGGCACCGGAGGGCGTCAAGGTATAGGTGCCTGCGGCGGAGCCCGCATTGGCCGAATTTCCGACGGTTGGCAGTTGGGTCAGATTGCCCGGCCCATCGCCGTTGACGAAGCCGCTGTAGCTCACCGTGAGCGAGCTGCCTGTCACCAGGGGCGCTCCATATACGCTGCCGGCGGGATTCGCAGTGATGGTCAGCACCGCTTTTCCTACCGTCAAGATTCCGTTCACATAGCTGAAGGTATAGTTGGAAGCCACGCCACCCGCGGGGGTGATCGGATAGGCGCCGGCGCCGGAGGTCGCTGTTGCCGCTGTCGTAGCCGTGGACGGCGTGGTCAGGCTGGCAGGACCATCTCCATTCAGGAAGCCCGAATAGCTCACGGTAAATGCCGGCAGCGGGCCGCCCAGCGGCATGGTTTTGTCATCCGCAGTAACGGTCAATGTGGCCTTGCCGACGGTGATCGTGCCGGCGACATAGCTAATGGTATAGTTGGGGTCGACGGCACCCGAGACGGTGATGGGATAGGGTCCTGCCGGCGACGTTGCATTGGCAGCGGTAGACAGGTTGGGCGGCTTGGTGAGGCTAGCCGGATCGTCGTTGTTGACAAAGCCGGTGTACGCCGCCGTCAGCGTGGGCACGGTGCCGCCATAGGTCATGGTCTGGTTGACGGCGGTAATGGTCAGCGGCGCCGCGCTGATCGTATACAGACCGTTGACATAGGTGAAGGAATAATTTGGACTCTGCGCGCCCGATGGGGTCAACGGATAGCCACCCGCCGGGGAGCCGGCATTGGCGGCATTGGCGACGGTTGGCAGCTGGGTCAGATTTCCCGGGCCGTCGCTGTTGACGAAGCCGCTGTAGCTTACCGTAAGTGCGCTGCTGGCGACCAGCGGTGCACCATAGACACTGCCCGCGGGATTGGCGGTGATGGTCAGGGCGGCGGCGCCGACGGTTACCGTGCCGGGGACATAGGTGATCGTGTAGTTGGGGTCGGCCGCGGATGAGACCGAAATGGGATACGTTCCTACCCCCGATGACGAGCCGGCCGCCGTCCCTATGGTAGGCTGTGTGGTAAGACTGGTCGCGTTGTCGTTGTTGACAAAACCCGTGTAGCTCACGGTCAGCGGGGGCAATGTCCCCCCATACGTCATGGTGACGTTGTTGGCGGCGATCGTCAAAGGGGCAGGATCGACGACCAGGGTATAGAGCTGAAGGCCGATAAGGGGTATCAACGGCGAATTATCAGTCGCGGTCACGGTAAATGTATAAGAGCCGATGGCGGTGGGTTTACCGGATATAATTCCGGCAGAGGACAAGCTCATGCCCGGCGGCAGGCTGCTGCCAAGAGAAAGGGTGAACGTATAAGGTGCGGTTCCGCCGGTAACTGTCAATTGCTGGGAATAGACATTTCCATATTCCCCGTCTGGCAGCGTGGGGGGAGAAAAGGTTAGCAGTTGACCATATAGTAGGGTGCTCAACAGGGACAAAAGGGCCGTAAACAGGAAAGCCTTCCGCATAAAACAGTGCGTTTTGGACCATAAAAAGGAGGGTATTGGCTTTTACGTGGGGTGGGCGGTTAGTACCGCTAAAGATAGATATTTTAGGCCAAATCGCCTTTGTAGCCCAATTCGCCGGAATGTTATAAGTTTGACGGATGAATCCCGCAAATCGAACCGGCAATTCCACTGCACGCATACTTTTAGCCAGTCTGGCAGGCACTACGATCGAATTCTTTGATTTTTATATCTACGCCACCGCGGCGGTATTGGTATTCCCCAAATTGTTCTTTCCCGCATCGGACCCCACTTCCGCCACCTTGCAATCGCTGGCGACCTTTGCGCTGGCGTTTTTCGCCCGGCCGCTGGGCGCCGCCCTATTCGGCCATTTTGGTGACCGAAAGGGTCGGAAAGCCACCCTGGTAGCAGCCTTGATGACCATGGGACCCTCCACCGTAGCAATCGGGCTTTTACCTACCTATCATCAGATCGGCATTCTCGCCCCCGTCCTGCTCGCGCTGTTCCGTTTTGGCCAGGGGCTGGGTCTTGGCGGCGAGTGGGGCGGCGCCGTGCTGCTCGCGATGGAGAATGCGCCCGAAGGCAAAAAGGCCTGGTATGGCATGTTCCCGCAATTGGGCGCGCCTATCGGCTTTCTTCTCTCCATCGGCACCTATCTCATCCTCGGCGAGACCCTCACCGATAAGCAATTCTTTGACTATGGCTGGCGCATTCCTTTTATCGCCAGCGCCGTGCTCGTGTGGGTAGGGTTATATGTCCGGTTGAAGATCACCGAGACCCCCGACTTCCTCAAGGTGATGGAAAAGAACCAACGCGTCAAGGTACCCGTGGCCGACGTATTCGTCAAACACACCAGGGCGATCATCCTGGGTACCGCGGCCGCCATTACCACCTTTCTGTTGTTCTATCTGTTGACCGTGTTTACCCTTAGCTGGGGCACCTCGACCTATCATTACCCCAAGACCAGCTTTGAGATCCTGCTCATGATCTCGATGCTCTTCTTCGGGATCGGCATCCCGCTTTCCGCGGTGCTGGCCGATAAATATGGTCGCATGAATATCCTGATGCTGGCGACAGCCGGGATACTGGCGTTCGGCCTGGTCTTCGCGCCGTTCTTCGTCAGCGGCAATCTGATCCTTACGGGTGGCTTCCTGGCGGTGGGAATGTTCTTAATGGGACTCACCTATGGCCCGCTGGGGACGGCACTCGCGGAGATCTTCCCCGCCGCGGTGCGCTATACCGGCTCCTCGCTGGCCTTCACGCTGGCGGGGATCATCGGTGCCTCGTTGACGCCGTATCTGGCTACCACGCTGGCCAAAAGCTATGGCCTATCGGCCGTAGGCTATTATCTCGTCATCGCGTCGGTGGTCACCTTTGCGGCCCTGCTGGCGGCGCGGTCTTTACTAGCAGCGCCTGAAAATTCTCTTTCCCGATCGAACCCGTGATGCGCCACATGCCGGACTGGTCGCGTTCCAGCCGGGCGAAAAGCGTATCCCGGGCCGCATTGTTTTTGCCCTAGAGATGCGGGAACACCGGGTTTCCGGAGGGCAGCCAGATATGGAAGGTCGCCCCTCCCTGTTCGCCGGGTTCCGCCAGGATATAACCGTGGTGCTGGCCGACGATCTTTTTTACGATGCTCAACCCGATCCCTGTTCCCGAATATTGATGTTTGGCATGCAGCCGTTGGAAAAGATCGAAGATCTTTGTGCTGTACTGCCTTTCGAAGCCGATCCCGTTGTCACAAAAGCTGATCTGTACATAGCTCCGGCCGGGCCCTCCGGCGTCTCCACCGGGGACCTGTTCTCCGGTCACGATCCTGGACATTACGTTGATCACCGGTGGATCATCGGAGAATTTCAAAGAGTTGCTGAGAAGGTTGGAGAACAGCTGATTCATCTGGAAATAATTGGCCTTGATAGTCGGCATTTTGGCTACCCGGAACTGGGCCTTCTTTTCTTCGATGGTCAGCTCAAAATCCTGGCCGACATCGGCAAGAACTTTGTTCAGATCCACATCGACCATGTCCTCTTCGTCCTGCTTCAGCCGGCTATAGGCCAGCATCGACTCGATGAGCTGTCGCATCCTGCGCGCCGATTCGTTGATCTTTGCCAGGAAGAGCTCCGTCGAACCCTTGTCGATGTCGATCCGGTCGATGAACATCTGGATCTTGCGCAATGGTTCCTGCAGGTCATGACTCGTTACATAGTTAAAAGACTCCAGCTCACTGTTAATCCGGACGAGGTCCTGGGTTCGGGCCTCCACTTCTTTTTCCAGTTTTTCGGCGAATTCCGCGAGGCGTAACTGCGCCTTGACGCGGGACAACAGCTCTTTCCCCGAGAAGGGTTTGACCAGGTAATCGTCGGCCCCCGTCTCGAATCCCGCGATCAGGGACTCCTCGCCTGCCCGCGCGGTGAGTAAGATCACGGGGATCTGCGCCGTATGGGGGTGCTGCTTTAGCTCCCGGAGCAATTGCGTGCCATCCATCACCGGCATCATGAGATCGCTCAGCACCAGCGACGGCCTGCTCGTCCGGATGAGGGCAAGCGCCTCCAGCCCGTTGGCCGCCGTGAAGGTCCGGTACCGGTCTCCGAGCACGCGCTGGATATGTTGCCGCATGTCGGCATTATCGTCGACGATCAGGATGATCTCATGGCCGTCGCTGCCCGGCTCCTCCTTTGCTCCGGGTGTTGCCGGCAGCAGCGCTTCTATCTCTTCGATGTCGTCGCTTAGCGTGGAGCTATCGATGTTGCTCTCCACGGCTGCAATCTTGGCAGTGGGCAAATGGGCCTTGCCGAACGGGATTCGTACGGTAAAGGTAGAGCCCCCGCCTTTGACGCTCTCTACCGCGATCGTCCCGCCATGCAGCTGTACCAGCTCCCGGATCAGCGAAAGGCCGATACCGGTTCCTTCGAAGGTCCGGCCGCCGGAGTTTTGGACCCGGTGAAAACGGTTGAAGATATTCGCCAGTTCCTCCTCGGGGATGCCTACGCCCGTATCGGTCACCGAGAGCAACGCCTGATCGCCCGATACGGAGACGGATACCGTGATGCCGCCCGTCAGCGTGAATTTGAATGCATTGGACAAAAGGTTGAAAACGATCTTTTCCCACATGGCGGTATCGAGATACACTGGCCCGATGGCCTCTTCGGTATGGATGTCGAAATGCAATCCCGCTTTTTCGATGGCTGCGCGGAAATTGCTGGCCAGGTTGCGCGTATAGGCGGCAATATCGGTCGGGGTATACCGGGCTTCCGCCCGCCCGCTTTCGATCCTGCTGAAGTCGAGCAACGTATTGACCAGCTTCAGCAGCCGCTTCGCATTGCGATAAGCCATCTCTACCTGCTGCCGGGCGCCGGAGCTCCATTCGGTATCGTTCTTTTGCAAAAGCTCCCCCAGAGGGCCAAGCATCAGGGTGATGGGCGTCCGGAATTCATGACTGATATTCGAAAAGAACAAGGTCTTGGCCTTATCGAGCGCCGCGATCGCCTCCGCCCTTTTGCGTTCGCTCTCGATCACCGTAGCATTGGCCAGCGCTTGTGCGAGCTGATCGGTGACCAGCCTGATAAAGCTGCTATACGAACCATCCGGCTGCCGGAACGGGTTTAGCGCGACGACCAGCACGGCGGAGGGTGTCTGATGCCCCGGCAGGGTGATGGGGATGACCATCACCTGATGCGGTGGCTGCTCCCAGTGGCCGCTGGGAAGGCGGCCGAACCGTTCCGCCAGATCGCCGGCCAGCACCGCCTCTTTGGTCTCTACTGCGGCGAGGAAAAAGCTGAATCGACTGTCCCCTGCCGTGAGGTCGATCCGCTCGGGAGCTGGACCCTCTCCTGCCTGTATCCCTGCCGTGGCAGCCAGTAACGCCTCCTGACGGCTGTCGTCGATGCTGTAGATCGCGGCAAAAGGGAAATCGGTGTTGTTGTCGCTGATCGCCTTAGCCGCCTCCACGAGTACCTCCCGTTCCGTTTGACAGCTCATGACATGGCTGCTGATCTTTCGCAGCGTCTCCAGCGCCCGCTCGTTGATCACCTGCGTCGTGGTCTCGACGACCGTGGCAAGCACCCCGCCGATGCCTCCGGGGGCCGTGGTATCGGGGGCAGGACTGTACGCGATGGTGAAATGCGTTTCTTCGAGAAAATCATTCCGGTTGATGATCAAACAAATATCATCCATCCACGTCGACGGACCACCCTGGAATGGCGAATCGATCAGCGGCTTCAGGACATGCCAGATCTCACTCCAGCATTCCCGTACCGGCTTGCCGAGCCCCCAGGGATGTTTTGCACCCAGCACGGGTATATACGCGTCGTTGTAGATACTGATATAGTCCCGACCCCACCACAATAACATGGGGAAACGGTTGCTCAAAAGTAAGGATACGGTGGTGTGCAGGCTCGGCGACCATTGCTCGATAGGTCCCAGCGGCGTCCGGCTCCAGTCGTGGGCGAGGATCCGGCCGCCCATCTCACCGGCGACGGCAAGCGCTGGGGGTATGGTATTTTCCTTTATCATCCTATTGACGGTTGAGGGTGGCAAGGATATGTTCGAAGTCTTTCTCAGCCTCGGCGATGGTGACATGCTTTTTCAGAAACCCGCTGGCACCCAACCGCAAACATAGCTCCATCATCCGGTCGTCGGCCGAAGTGGAGTACATGTAGGCGGGGACGGACCGTAGCCGGGGGATGCGCCGGACTTCCTTTAGACAGTCAACGCCATTCATCCGCGGCATATTGATGTCTATAAAGATCAGTTGCGGATTGAACGCGGAGTCTCTTAACCTGTCCATGGCGCATGAGCAATCTTCGGCAAAGGCGCAATGAACACCGGGTTTGGCCCGCTGCATGGCCAGCAAAAAAAAATCCTGGTCGTCCGGATCGTCATCTATCAGGAAGATCATAAACATAATTTCATCGATCGTTGCCCTAAATTACGTCAGAATACCCATTTCCGAGTGGAATAATGTCAATACCTTAACGAGCAAATTGACGCTAAGATGACTAAACATTTCCTTGTTTCATTTGGCGCATGCGTGGCGTTAACAACCGCTTACTCCCAGGATTGCGCCAACTTTCTCTTCCTCCAGAAGGACAAGACCATCGAGATCACGGTCTACGACAAAAAAGGCGAACCCAATGGCCGCCAGGTCTACCAGGTCGGCAATGTCGCGACCGCAAGCGGTACTACCACCGGCACCATCAGCTCGGAACTCTTCGACAAGAAGGGCAGCTCCAAAGCAAAGGCCAGCAGCACTGTCCAATGCAACGGCGGAGAGATGCGTCTCGACATGAAACTGATGTTGCCGCCACAGGAAAACCAGCAGTTCGGCATGAGCGCGGAAGTCAATTCGCAAAACAACTACCTGAGCTATCCCAATAACATGAAGGTCGGCGATCAGCTGCCGGACGGCAATCTTAGCATCGACCTTTCGCATAACGGCCCGCCCGCTCCCGGCGGCGCGCCTCCCGCAGGGGGTCCTCCCCCCGGCGGCCCACCTCCCCCACCCGGCCTGGGTAAGAGCCTCACGATGTTGATCAGCAACCGAAAGGTCGAGGGACAGGAAAGCGTGACCACCACCGCAGGAACATGGAATTGTTTCCGGATAAGCTACAAAAGCAAGCTCACCGTCAAGACCGGACCCTTTGGCTTCCCGGTAAATGTCGACGGGGTCGAATGGTATGCGCCCGGCTTTGGCATCGTCAAGTCGCAAAGCAAATACGGCGGCACGGCCATCACGGCGATCAAGTGATTTACACGAGGCCAACAGAGGACTTACACAAGGTGCAGTTCCGCCTTCAGGATATCATCGATCTGCCGGACATTGGTCTCCAGCTCGAAGATGCCGTCGGGCGTCTTGTAAAAATGTTTTACGCCGAGGATCCTGCACTCTTCCATTTCTTTGATGGCACCGGTGTTGCTCCAGATGAGCTTGGGGATCTTCATATACCGGGTATCCAGCAGGAGCTCGCGAAGGAGATCGGGCGCCGTGGTGTCGCGCAACTGGTATGGGAGGATGATCAGGGAGGGCAGGTCGCGCCAGCCGCAATGGGCAAGAAAAGACAGCAGGGACTGACCATCGTCGACCGCCGAAACGGTCGCATAGGCTATTTGTTTGTCAAAAACCGTAATGAACGAGTTCCTATGGTCTATATTGTTGTCTGCTAAAAGTATGTAGGGGAGCTTCACGTTTTTAAGGTACGATTTTTTGAGGATTCTCTACAATGAATAAATATCGCACCCGTGTTTCCTACATTTAGGCATACATAGTACTTACTACTCATTAAATCTTATTCTATTATGTACTGCCTAAAAAAAGTAAGACTATGGCGACAAGAGCAAAAAAGATCCTGATCACGAGCGTCTCTCACGAGGAAGCCGAGCAGGCAATGGCCACTTTTGCCAGATGCAATACGCAGCTAAAGCTCATCGAGGCAAAGATGGAGGAAGAAAAACAGCAGGTCGACAACAAATTCGTGGGGGAGATATCCCGGCTGCGTTCCTCCATGGAAGAACAGCTCAACCTGTTACAGGTCTATGGCCAGCACAGCAAAGACCAGTGGAAAGGCAAAAGCCTGGAGCTCGTTCACGGCAAGATCGGCTTCCGGACGGGCAATCCGAAACTGGTCAAAGACAAAAAATTCACCTGGGATGCCGTTACCGAGCTGCTGAAAAAGGCCTTCCCCGCCTTTGTCCGTACGACCTATGAGATCAACAAGGAAGCGCTCATCTCCTGCCGGGAACACAAGGAATTCGAAGCCATCAGGGACGCCTGCTATGTAGACGTGGTGCAGGATGAATCCTTTTATATAGAGGCCAATACAGAGGAGCTATCCGTCGCTTATTCGATCCACCGGTAGATGATCGACTGGCTTTTTGATCCGCTGGCCGATGCGGGATTTTTTTGGTATCTTGAAACAATGATCCTCCAACGAATGCCGGAGACGTTCAATTTTCGCAGCGAGATCACTCCACCGGTGTATAACGATCATTTTCTGTTTGCCGAACAATTGCAACGGCCCTATGAATGCCCGGAATGTCCGTCGAACATCGGATTGCTGACCGCGGCAAGCGGCAGTTGCCATTATTTTGTCAACGGCGCCAAGAATCAACTCGACCAGGACCAGGTGTTTTTTATCAGCCGCGGGAGCACGCTGGCCGTCAAGAGCATGGCCAAAGGCGTTTACCCCGCCCTGCTGTTCTTTCATTCCCGGTTACCCGACCTCGTGATGTTTAGCCTCCAGTACGGCGGCGAGGTCCTGCTCGAAAAACCCTTCGATACCCTGCCCTACGATTTCTCCTACCTGGAAAGGACCCATGTCGATGCCGGTATCTTTGCGACGATCGTTTCCCTCATCGATCTGGGCGCCAGTAGCAGCTCCTTTGCCGCGCTGCAAGCGGACATGACCATCCGCAGCCTGTTCGAAGACCTCGTGCTAAAGAACCAGGAGGCTTATAAGCATTCGCAAAACATCCAGGCCCTGAAAGCGGCTACCCGGCTGGAGATCTTCAAACGCATCTCGACGGCGAAAGACTGGATGGAGGCCCATTACCAGGGCGGCCCTACGCTCGAAGATCTCGCCGCTGTCGCATCCATGAACAGCCAGCATTTTCTCCGGATGTTCAAGCAGGTCTATTCCATCACCCCGCATCAATACCTCATCGATCTCAAATTGAAAAAGGCCAAACAATTGCTCGAAAACAACGAGTTGACCATCAACGATATATGCCAGGCCATTGGCTTCGAGAGCGCCTTTTCGTTCAGCGTGCTTTTTAAAAGGCGATTTGGGCTACCGCCTTCACATTTCCGCAGGACTTGAAAATTCTCCATTTTGAATATGCTCTTCGATGGACCGCTGCCTTAGCTTTGTTTCAAACAAATACAAAAGCTTATGGCACAGGAATTCGATCTCTCGAAATTCACCGAATTCAAATTACGGGTAAACGTCAACACCAGCATCGAGAACGCGTACAGGGCCTGGGCCTCTTCTGCCGGGGTTGGCTCCTGGTTCCTGCGGGCGACATATAAAGATCAGGATGGCAAGCCTCGTTCCGGTGATGAGCTCGCCCAGGAAGGCGACGAGTATGCACTGGCGTTTACCACCAGGCCGGATATGGTCATCTGCACGGGAAAGGTCCTGAAAGCCAACGGCAGGGATCTGTTCAGCTTTAGCTTCTCCAAAGGCTGCCCGGTGACGATCTCCATCTACCGGGAGCAGGACGAAACGATCATCCAGCTGATCGAAAGCCATCTGCCCACCGATGAAGAAACGATCCGGCGGCATTTTATCGGCGATACCAAGGGCTGGATCTTTTATCTCACCAACCTAAAGTCGGTGCTCGAAGGCGGATTGGATCTGCGGAACAAGAACGCCGAACTCAAAAGTGTGATCACACAATAAAAAACAATAAGCATGAAGCAGCATTATCATTGTCAAATCTCAAGCCCGGTGAGCGCCGAAGAGGCCTTCGACGGCATCGGCGCAGTGCCGGCCTGGTGGGCCATACACACCGAGGGATATACCCGATGTCTTCACGACGTCTTCACGGTACGTTTCGGCAAGGACAAGACCTATGTCACCTTCGAGATCACTGAACTTATCCCGAACAAGCGGGTCGTATGGCTGGTCACCGACTGCAACCTTCATTGGATCGCCAACAAAACGGAATGGACGGGTACCAGCATCGTGTGGGAGATCACACCCACGGACGACGGTGTCCGGATCGATATGACCCATCACGGGCTGGTGCCGGAGGTAGAATGTTTCGAGGATTGCCAGGCCGGCTGGAACGATCACATCGGGAACAGCTTGAAGAGATACCTTACCGGGCATGTGGGGACGCCGGTCTGATCGTTAGATCGGTGGATGTGTTGTCGACATCGGTAATAGACGATGCGACGATGGTTAAATTGCCATGGGCGCCGGGAGCTATATACAAGGCATGCCGCTCCCCTACCCCAAGGCCATAACGACCGATCGAAACATGATCCAAAACGGCATTCGATAAGATGCCTGTCTTATCTCCCTGATTCCTGGCGACGACACTCACTGCACCAGAAAGACTGCTGTCGATCTGCAGATCGCTGATCCTTAATCCGGCAATGTTTCGTTTGTCCACACAGACCTCTACAGCTGCGCGCCAGCCCCATTCGTGATCGAAGCCGCCGCTGGTGGCGATCCTGCAGCGCCCGACAACCGTCGTACCGCTGAAATTATTATTACCCGTGGGAAAGGTCGTGCTGATCAAAATGCCGGTCCCCGGCGTGATATCCGTAAAGAGACAGTCCATCACGGCATTGCTCACCCCACCATAGATCGCCGCGCCATTGGCCAGATAAGGCAGCTGCCCGGTGCAATGGATAATGCGATTGTTACCGGGGGTAAATTCCTGCTTCATATAGGTCGTGGGCCAGATGGCGAAACAATCGTCCCCCGTCCCCCGCGCGGTGCAGTTGTCGATCGTCGACCGGCTCATGCCGACACAAAGATTGATGCCGTCGGCCAGGGTATTGCGCATCCGGCACCCGGTGATCAACAGGCTGTCAGAATTCTCGATCCACATGCCTACCTTGGTATGCTCGATCCAGATGCGGGAGATCGTCGAGCCCCTGCCATACGATCCGACGATCCCATCATTAGGTTCCTTGTCGCTACGATACGTCAACCGGCCTGTGATGGCGAAATCGGCCAGATGGATATGGCTGCCGTTGCCTTTGAGCCGGACCCGTTTGTCCGCCTCATCATATAGCGTGTCGTTCCCCGCCAGCTCCGAATACCACATACCCGCCCCTTGTATCGTTACCTTGTCCGGCAAAACGATGTCTCCGGTGATCGTGTACCTCCCGGCGGGGATCCAGACGGTCTTGCCTGTAGCGACCGCTTGCGCAATGCAATCGCGGAGCGCCTGCGTATAGTCGCCGGTGCAGGCCCTTTGATCGCCACCCGGGCCATCCCCACGGGAGCCATCACTACGCGGCCCACCCCCACGGAGAGCGCCATGGTAAAAATCCGCCAGCGACAACGCATTCGCCGGCCGCGGCAACGGCGGCGCGACGTTCTCCAGGTCCACCAGGTCGATGATGCAATAGGCCGCGGCGCCGGCTGCGTCGCGTTGGATGCGGATGACATCTCCCCTGGCGATGACGGTCCCGCGTATCCGTACTTCGTCATAGAAATGTCTTGGGGTGCCCATGGCCGGATCGTTCGAGAAAGGATATTTGCCATAGAGCCAGGCATACCGCGAGCTGATGGCGCAGGTTTGCACGCGCCGGCCATTGCGATAGATCCCCAGCGAGGATTGTACGCCACCTCCCGAAGACGCATCGGGCAGACTATACCGGATGACAAGGCTATTGGCCGCACGGATCGCGGTGAATTCCACATATTGCCCCTTCGCCGTGAGCTTCACGCACCGCTCACCCGACGATTCCGTTTCTACCCGGTAGGGTTCATAGCCCGGACCGAGAACCGTTCCGGTGGTGCGCATCTGTTCGGCTTCATAGGTGATCCAGGGAATGGTGGCGCCATAGTGCGGCTGGGCGACCAGCGATGCGCAGAAAAGCAGTAGCGCCAGGCAGCTGTAGATCGGACGAATGCACAGGTGTAGCATGCCCCGAACTTACGACTTTATTTTGTAGCCGTCGACAACGAACGATGCAGCTTCCCCGCTGCCGGTCCGCCCGTTCTCGAGCCGCAACGTGATCTGCCGGAACATGGGCGCCCCCAATACATTTATTGTGCAACGAGCTGCCGGATCTTGTTGTTATAGGAGTCTGCGACATAGAGCACACCCTGCGAATTGATGCAAATACCAAAGGGTTGATTGAAGCTGGCCGCCGTGCCGATCCCATCCGCATCGCCGGGATTCCCCGTGCCCGCGATCGTGCTCACGGTGCCATCGGGCGTGATCATCCGGATCAAATGATTTTGTGTATCGGCGACATACAGGTTACCATTGATGTCCACACATACGCCGCCGGGCTGAAAGAAACTGGCGACATTCCCCGCACCATCCCTGGTACCTTCGCGCAAATGACTTCCCGCGATCGTCGTGACCTGGCTGTATTGCGCCACGAGCTTGCAGATCCGCTGGCTATAGGTGTCGGCGATATAAAGCGTTCCCTGCCCATCCGTGCACAGACCATAAGGGTCACTGAACATCGCCTGCGTGCCGATCCCATCCGTATAGCCGCTGTTGCAGGGGTTGCCGGCGATATTGCCCGCCGCACCCGCGTAAATATCCCGGATGATGCTATTGCCTGCATCGGATACATAGAGCACCCCCGTGCTGTCCGTACAGATCCCTGCCGGAAAATTGAATTGAGCCTGAGAAACGGGACCGCCATAATAGCCCTGGGCGCCGCCGGTGATGGTGGTGACGCCACCGGCAGTAGTATATTGCCGGATGCAATTATCCCAGGGGTCACAGAAATAAAGCGTTCCTTGTTTACCGATACAGATGCCCCAACCGGCTGCATTGGCGGCCAGCGTGCTGACCACGCCCGCGGTGGTGATCTTTCTCAGTTCGTTGTTGCCGGCATCGGTCACATAGAGGTTACCTGCCGCATCGCTGCAGATGCCCATGGGCTGAAAGAACTGCGCACCGGTACCGCTGCCGTCTGCCGTTCCTTTGGTGCTGCCCGCAAACGTGGTGACGACCCAAGCGGCCTTATACGTCAACGCCGGCCCCGTTGCCGTCGTGCTTCCCACGGTGACGCCTACGATACCCGTGCCTGCTTTTACAGGGATGGTGATGACCAGGCTATCCGCCGCGGCCGATACTACCGTTGCCGTTTTCCCATTGATGGTCACCTGATCGTCCGCGAGCGTCGTGGAAAAACCCGTGCCATAGATGGTAATGTTCGAGCCGCCTGCGCCGGTGGTTGCACTCAGACCGGTGATCGTCAAGGCACTATCGGGAGTTGTCGAGCCCGTGTGCGGCGGCGGAGGTATGGGAATATAGGTTCGGATACAGGAGGAGACAAAGATGGCCAATACGGTGACAGCGCTGAGGGCCTTTTTCATGGGGTGGAGATTTGGAAAATAACGTTTAAAAGCCCCCGAAATTGCCTGCGCGCACGTCATTCGCGCACTTCATTTTCCCGCAGGGAAACGGTCCGCAATGAGGTTCAGCCGGACGTTGAATTCCAGCAACGCCTTGAGTCCCGCCAGCACCCAGCAAAATCCGCTTGCCGATCCGCTTACTTTTTCCAGCACCTCCTGCTGATCGCCGTGGAAACCATCCATCACGATGTCCACAAAGGTCATCCCCTCGCCCATGGGCCGGAACGACCATTCGACGCGGTTGATCTCCTTCCCTGGAGCGCCCCATGCTATCTCGATCCTTTTATTGGGCACGATATCCAACACGGTTGCGGTCGAGGTGATATTGTACATCTCCCAGGTCCATTCCACGGTCTTGCCTTTCTCCAGCTTACCCGTGCTTTTCGTGAACCAGAATTTCGTCGTGATCGCGGGATCTATAAAGGCTTCGTATACCTCGGCTACCGGCTTGCGTATAAGCATGCCCGTTTCCGCCGCCGGCGTCAGCCGTTTTTGATAAGCCGCTTCCAGCTGCAAAAAGATCTTCCAGAAATTATCCGTCGTCTTTCCGTGCAGCCTTGCATCGAGGATGTCCAGGTGCGTGTGCCAGCCAGGCGCCGTACTATATTGCTCCGGAGTAAGTTTCCGGTGCGTGACCGTAAGCCGTACCAAATTGCCCTGTTCCGGCTCCAGCTCGAAGCTGACCTCCGATCCGCCGTCCCAGGTAAAGGCCAGCAAATAAGGGGCATTGATGCGCAAGACCTTCCCGGTGAACGAACAGTTGACGTCCCTGAACTTCTCGGGAGTCGCACCGGGTATGGGGCTAAGCTCCTGGTGGACGAATTGCAGCTCCACCTTGCCGCCCTCTACCAGCTCCATCTCCCCTTTGGCCAGCCACAGCCCACGTTTGTCCGATTCCGTTAGATAGGCCCAGACCTTCCCGATGGGACCGGGCAGGGTCCGCTCGAACCGAAGCGTGTCCGGCGCCGTTAAGATTCCGTATTGTTCCATAATAAGTCCTCCAATTTATCCAGCTTATTGTTCCAGAAGAGGCGGTATTGCTCCGCCCATTGCGCGACGGCTTGCAAGGCCTGCAGCTTCGCCGAGCAATGCCGCTCGCGACCCTGTTTGACGATAACCACCAACCCGCATTCCGTGAGGATACGCATGTGTTTGGAGACGGCCGGCTGACTGATCCTGAAGTTCTCGGCTACGGCATTCAGCGTGAGCGTCCGGCCGGCCAGCAACCCGATGATCGCCCGCCGCGTAGGGTCGGCAATGGCCTGGAATACATCTCTTCGTGCTTGCATAAAATAGTAAACCGAATGGTTAAGTAAAGCTATACCAAACCATTCGGTTTGCCAAAATTTATTTTCCGAACCTTGCCTGGCATGACGGGCGGCATTCCGGGCATTCCCGGATGGGCGAGCGCAACCTACGACAACGCGATCGTGCCCGCACGTTTGGCGTCCGTACGGAACGCCAGCCCCAGCATCGCCAGCGTCAGCAGGATCAGTATCACGTAGCTATAGCCGAGATGAGCCGCATCCCTGGCGGGGAGAAGACTGACGATGCCGGAACTGGTGGCAGAGACGATGATATAGGTGAAACCGCCGGTGAGCCCGCTGGCGATGCCCGCATTTTTGGGGAAACGCGTCATGGATACCGTCATGTAATTGTTGAACGTATAGCCCGCGCCCACATGGATCAGGAAGGCAAAAAAGACCAGCGCATACAGGTTGTCCGCCAGCCGGTAGCTGAGCAGCATCGAAACGGCGATCAGCAGCTGCAGAATCTTGTTGATCGCCAGCTTGCGAAAGAAAGGCCGCTCGAGCGTCGCCTTACTGATGAAACCACCCGTCATCCACGCGAAACCCTGGATCAGCGAGCAATACCCTGCGGTGACCGGGCTGAAATTCAAATGATGCTCGATGATGAAGGGGCCCGTCATGTTATACACCATCACCATCGCATAGGCGAGACCCATCATGATGATCCCGAGGACGAACGGGCCCGTCCGCAGCATTTCGGCATAGACATTCACGACGCGCTTTAGCCGGAACGGCATCGGTGCAGCCAGCGTCTCCCCGCTGAAGATGAACTCCAGCACCGCAAAACCGAGGGCCACGCCGCCCAGGACATAGAAATTCGATTGCCAGCCAAAATTGGCCTGCAGATAGCCGCCCACAAAAGGCGCTACGATAGGTCCCGCGGACCAGATGATGCTGAAAAGAGTGAGATATTTCTTGAGCTTTTCGCCGGTGAACACATCCACGAAATAGGCCCGTTTGCCCGCAATGACGAAGCCCACCGTGATCCCATGCACCACCCGCATCGCATAGATCACGGAGATACTGTGCGTGGAGGCGATCACCCAGGACGCCGCGGCAAAGATCACCAGCGAGATAAGGCTGAAGCGAAAACGGCCGAAGCTGTCGAGGATGCTGCCGATGAAGAGCTGGCTAACTCCATAGCTGATCAAAAATACCGTGATGGTGAGCTGGATCTCCAGGCTGCCCACGTGCATCGCGGCCGTCATCCCGGGTAAGGAAGGGAGATAGATATCGGCCGCAAAACCGGAAAGCGGAAGGATGGCCAAGGCCAGTAGAGTGGCGATGGGTTGATTGCGTTGCTTGATCATGGCGCAAAACTACCCCCGAATCCGTCCTGCCGCCTTAAAGTATCCAAACCAATCCTTATAAAATTCAAACAATGAGTCCTGCCAGCTGCCCGCGGGCCTCGAGTGGCGTCAGCCCCGTGTGCTTTTTGAAGAAGATATTGAAATACGCGGGGTATTCGAAACCCAGCCCATAGGCGATCTGCGAAATATTCCAGTCGGAATGCCGGAGTAGCGCCATCGCTTCCTTGACGATGCGCGCCGCAATGTGCTCGGTCGTGGTCTTACCGGTGACCTCCTTGAGGGCGCGGTTGAGATGGTTGACATGCACATTGAGCTTTTCGGCAAAATCGTTGGCCGTCTTCAGCTGTAATTCCGTTTCCGTGGTATCGATGGGGAACTGCTGCTCCAGTAGATCAAAAAAGCCGTACGTGATCCGCGCCGCTGCGCTCACCGGTTGTTCGAACCGCCGGGCAGGTTGCATTTTCATGGCATAATGCAGCAGCACATGGAGATAATGTCGCAGCAAGTCGAATTTACGGGGGTAATCGCCCGCCATCTCCCGCTTCATTACGGCGAAAATGGCATCGATCTCCCGCCGCTCCTCCTCGCTGACGAAGAATACGGGCACGCCATTCACCGGGAACAACGGGGAATCCAGCAGCTCCTGCCGCCCCTCGGGAAGCAAAAAAGCCTCCGTGAACAGGCAGTACCACCCGTCCTGCTCGGAGAACTTCTCCCAGGAATACGGTACCCGCGGATTGGAGATCAGCAGGGCAGGCTGGCTGACATCCAGCCACTGATCGGCATAATGTAACCTGCCCTTGCCGATGATCAGCGTTACTTTGTAAAAATCGCGGCGGCCATATGGGGTGCCATTGCAGGTCGCCCGCGTAAAGACATTGAAGTGCCCCGTGCCCGCGTTATTCAGCGGCATGTTCACCGCTTCGGCCTGCGTACGGGCGTAAAATTGATGAATGGTTTCGACGGTTCCCATCCCACGAAGTTATACAATTCAAACGAGACGGCCAGCGGCCTTGACGGCCTCCATGGCCAGCGGCGCCCCGGCCGGTCCCCGCGAGCCCGCCTAATTGAACGTAAACCCGATCTGCAGGTTGGCGCCGATGGACGCCGGCAGATTGTTCCCAAAACGCACCGGTAAAGACACCGAGAACCAGTAGTCGGCATCCTGGGTCCGGAGATAGACCTTGTTGAATACCGGGGTAAATCCATACCGCCCCTGGGTTTCGAAGGCCAGCCGGGGGATAAAGTTAAAACCATGATCAAAACGGAAGATCGGACCGGGGTCGAACAACAAATTACTCGTTTTGCTGGTACCCGTCTTTCCTGAAGGCTGCGACCAGGCCACGGAAGGCGTGATCTCATAGCTGAACCCAAAGCTTTTCCGGTAATACACATTCACTCCCACCGGGAACCCGATGGTCGTGGCGCTCTGAAATTCATAGGTCGTCGTGTTCTTGTTGATCGTCACCCAGGGGATGATGAAGCTGAGATAGGTCTTGACGTGGGGATAGGTCTCTTTGGGGCGCGTCGAATCGGTGGTTTGCGCGAATAACGATACGGAAAGACACAGGAACAGGCCAACAAAAAGGAAAATTTTGCTCATAAGCGCGTTATGTTTTATCGAAAATAACGCAAAAAAACCTACCAGGCGAATCCCCGGCAATTTATACTTTACCATCGTGATAAATCGTTATAGATTTGCGACATTCTATGCCTATGACACCCAAAGCGCGCAAAAGATTACTCCGGCTGATCTTCCTTCCCGTGATCGTACTCGTTCTGTTGGTAGGTGTGGCGCTTGCCCTCCTGTGTTCCCAGCAACAGCGTCTCGTGAGATTGGCGGTTAAAGAGCTCAACAAGAAATTCCCCGGCGAGCTGTCCGTCGGCGGCAGCGAGATCTCGCTTTTCCAGAATCTTCCCTATATCTCCATTGCGCTGAACAAAGTGCAGTTCTACCCGAATAAATTGCCCGGCACCGCGCCCATCTACGAAGCGGAACGGCTCTATATCGGTTTCAGCCTGCCCGATATCCTCAAGCAGCGCTATCGCGTCAAGGCCATCGCCATCAAGAACGGACACCTGGACCTGGTCGAAGAGAACAATGGCGAGCTGAATATTGTGACAGCCAGCCAGATGGCGCCTGACACGACGACCAGCACTACGCCAACCTCGACCGCGCTGGACCTGGATATCCGGAAGATCGTGCTGAAGAATATGACGATCAATTACTGGAACCCAACCGCAGGCCAAAAGCTCTCTACCCATATCGACCGCATCCAGAGTTCCTTCGCGGACAACGACCAGCAGATGAACGGAACACTTGGCGGCAATTTTATGGTCGACTGCACAACGTCCGGCGATACAGTGCTGCTGCGGCACAAACATGTGGAGACCGATATCCAATTCTCTTATGCCAAGGCTTCTAAGTTGCTCACGCTTTCCGAGGTGCGGCTGCAGCTGGAAAAAGCAGTCTTCAAACTTAGTGGTACCGCCGATCTTGCCCACGACAATACGGTCAACCTGCAATTTGCGGGTGACCGGCCCGATTTCAAACAGCTATTTGCGTTTGCGCCGGAGGATATCGCCAAAGAGTTGGAGCATTTTCGCTACGATGGGGTGCTGACGTTCGCGGGAACCGTGAAGGGGCCGATCAAAAAAGGCGTTCAGCCGCATATCGAGGTCCATTTCTCCTGCGCGAACGGCTGGCTGCACAACACCCGGACCAATAAAAAGCTGGATTCGCTGGCGTTCACCGGCTTCTATACCAATGGCGACAGCAACTCGCTGCGAACCTCCATCATCCGGATGAAGGACATGTATGCGCGCCCCGGTGCGGGGCGATTCAAAGGCAGCTTCTCGGTCCACAATTTCGAGGACCCCAAGATCCGCATGCAGGTGAGCTCGGATCTGGAACTGGGTTTCTTCGGCTCTTTCCTGGGCATCAAAGACCTCGAACGCATCACGGGCCGCATCAACCTCAAGATGAACATCGACGAGCTCGTGGATCTCAGCGAACCCGAAACGGAAATGAGCGAGCTCAGCAAGGGCGTGCAGAGCGAATTGACGGTCCGCAATCTTACCTTTCGTATACCGGGCTATCGCTATACCGTCGACCACCTCAACTGCCATGCGAGTATGAAACAGGGATTCGTCAGGCTCGACTCGCTGGTATGCAACGTCGGCCACTCCGATCTCCGGCTCGACGGCTCACTGGAAGACCTGCCCGCGCTCTTTCATAACCAGGAGAAACCCGTTTCACTGGTCCTCAACCTTCATAGCCGGGAGACGGTGCTGCATGAGCTCTTTGCCAAAGACTCCGTGGGAGATGAAAACCACGAAGAGCTTCGCGATTTCAACCTCGGGCTCACGTTACAAACCTCGGTGAGTGAGCTGCGGCATCCCAACCCACTGCCGCAGGGAAAGCTTAGCATACACGATCTTTCCGTTTCGTTCAAAAAATATCCGCACGACTTCCACGATTTCGGCGGCGACCTCACCATCAACGATACGGCGGTCCTGCTCCGCAACCTCACGGGGCAGATCGATAGCAGCGATATCCGTTTTGGCGGCAAGGTAGTGAACTACGCCCTTTGGTTCGAGAAGGTGAAAAAGGGCAAGACGACCATCGGATTCGATTTCAAATCGCATCACCTGAGCATCGCGGATGTCGTAGGCCCTAACGGTGAGAAATACCTGCCCAAGGATATCTACAACGAAGTGGGTTCGAATCTGTGGTTCCGTTCCAAATGGGAGCTCCGGTATGACTCCGTCTTCCGGTTCGCCAATGTCAAGATCGCGAACATCTCGGCAGCCTTTCAGCTACACCCCTACCGGCTGGACAGCATCAGCGGGAACATCAAGCTCGGGACCGACAACTTCGTCAAGATCGATACGCTCAGGGGAAAGATCGGCAACAGCGACTTCAATCTCAGCATGCGCCTTTATACGGGCAAGGATACGGCACGCCGCAAAAAGGAGAACTATCTTCGTTTTGCCTCCAACCTGCTCGACGTCGACCAGCTTTCGAATTTCGCTCAGTCCATGCAGCAAGAAGCCCAGACCATCGCCGCCATGAATGCGCCGCCGCCCGCGCCCGATTCGACCCGCGTGATCCTGACGGCATCGGCCGGCAACCCTTCCACGCATGCCCAGGGCTTCAATATCTTCCAGGTGCCCTTCATCGATTTCAATGCTGCGGTGAACATCGGCCATCTGCGTTATCACAAGCTCGGTATCAGGAACCTCAATACCGCCATCCGGATGCAGACTAATCAACAGCTCTATCTCGATACCCTGAGCATGCAAATGGCCGGCGGGTTCATTGGCGCGCGTGCGCATTTCAACGGCGCCGATCCGAAAAAGATCTATCTCCGGAGCCGTCTGTGGGTCCAGAATGTCGATCTTCAAAAGCTGATGCTGAAGGCGGACTATTTCGGTCAGGACTATGTGATCAACAAGAACATCCAGGGAAGCCTCAGCGGCGTTATCCGGGCCTATGTCCAGGTGCAGCCCGATCTCACTCCGATGATCGATCAATGCGAGGCCCAGATGCAGATCGAGATCCACAATGGCACGCTCGTGAACTTCGCACCGATGCAGGCGATGTCGACCTATTTCAGCGACAAGAATCTCATGAAGATCCGCTTCGATACCCTGCGGAACGTCCTGACATTCAAAAATGGCGCGCTCACGATTCCGGATATGAACATCAACTCCTCCATCGGCTTTATGGAGATCTCCGGCACCCAGGCCATGGACATGCACATGGAATACTACCTGCGCATCCCGCTCAAACTGGTGACCCAGGCGGGTTTTCACAAGCTCTTTGGGAAAAAACAGGAAGAAGTGGATCCCAATCAGGTCGACGCCATCGAGTACCGGAACATGGACAAACGCGTGCGTTTTATCAATCTCCATATCAGCGGTCTGCCGGACAATTACAAGATCGCCCTGGGTAAGGCCAAAGGACAGGTGGCCCCCGTTCCGCCGCCCGCACCCGGCGCGCTTTCTATGGGAAAATAGTGTTTCCAGACGCGGCCGGCTGGGGCAACACCCGGATAAGCGGCTTGAAACCCAGCAGGATCTTCGACCCCCAAGGGATCAGCGGATCGAAGCGGTTTGGCGTGAGGAACAGGACGAAAACCGTGAGCACCGGATAGACGTCGAGGACACAGGCCATGCCGATCACATCGAAGGAGGACCGGATATCCCCCATGGGTCGCTGAAAGAACCACCACTGCCCGATATAGGCCAGCCAGGGACCAAGCACCAGCGCAAAAGCCAGGACAAAGAACCAGCCCCTGCTCAGCACCACGTACGGACCACGCAGCGATGCCAGGAACAACGCTTCTTCTTCGAGTTCGTATAGCTCACGCCGATAGAAGGTGGGAATAATGGCCGCATATGCCGCTTCGAAATCACCGCCCGCATCCAGCTTGTTCTCCACCAGGATACAGATATGATCCAGCAGGTTGTCCCGCAGCCCCTCCAGCCGGATGCCATGGGCATAAAGGTCGGCGACAATATAGTCCAGCTGTTCGTCGGTGAGGGTTGCCATATCAGATCGCTTTTGGTTTTAGATCCAGCAACAAAGTCATCGTTTGCACAAAAGAAGCCAGCTCGCTGACCTTTTCCTTAGCGCGGGTCTTGCCGGCCACGCTGAGCGTATAGTATTTCCGCACCCGTTTTCCGATGTACTCGGTCTCCGTCGTCACGAGTCCATCCGCCTCCAGGCTGTGCAGGGTCGGGTACAACGCCCCTTCGGTGATCTGGATCTTTTCCTGCGTGAGCTCCTTGACCCGCTGGGTGATCTCATAGCCGTACATCTTTTTGTTGTCGGCCAGCAGCTTCAACACAATGGTCTTGAGCGTACCTTTGAGTAGTTCTGTCGAATATACCATATTCAAAAATACATAAAATTCCGATGTATTATGCTTTTCCGTTTCCCGCCCGTTCCCGCCGATCCCAGTTTCCTCGCGCTCGACACGGCGACCTATGCGAAATACAAACGCGTCAACCGAAGCGGGACCCGGAACGTTTTCCTCACCGAACATACCCTGGTCTTCACGATCAGCGGCACCAAGCTGCTGCATCTGCCGGGACAGGTGCTCAACATCGGTCCGGGCAGCGTAGTCCTGCTCAAACGCGGCATCTATTTGATGGCCGAATACCTCGAGCGATCGAAGGACTTCGAAGCGCTGATGCTGTTCCTGCCGGTGAAGACGGTGCGGGAATTCGTGCTGCGGCAAAAGCTGGAACTGCCAAAAGGGAAACAGGAGCTTTTTTATGTGGTCGCGCCGGCGGGCGGATGAAAATACTCCTGATCGGTGGACGCGGCACCATCGGAACTCGTTTACGCTGACCTCCGGCGTCGCTTCGGAGATGCCGGCACGCAATGGCACCACCTATCTGCGCAGCATCCTGGGTGCGCTTAATGGTGAGATTATAAAAGTGTACCAGTAATTCCCACAGCATCGCGTTTGCGCTGGCATCCTTATCTTTGGGGTAAAACGTATGACTATGCACAACACAAGACTTTACAAATTGGTCCGTACCGGGGTAATGATCGCTCTTATCACCAGCACCGCAGTAGCTTGCCATTATCAGGCGGGCGAGCAGTACGTGGACGACAATGACGTTCCCGGCGCAGATAGCGGTACCCACCGCGTCAGCACGACGGCGATGCATAGCGATTCAGCGGCTGTAAAAATGGATTCCACCGCTATCAAATCCGCTGATTCGACTTCTGCGAAACAGCCCCGATAGCAAGCTAATTTTGCGACACCGGCACTTCCAGGCTAATGGTGACATCATCCCCGATCGATCCGCCCGGCTTTCCAATATGGAAATCTTCCCGCCTGATGACGAATTGTCCTTTGAATACCCCGCTGTTGTCCTTTGGCGTGAAGGTGAAGGGGATCTTTACCGGTTTGGTAACGTCCTTTAGCGTCAGATCGCCGTTGGCAGTATACCCGTTCGCGGCCTTTTCGATCGTTTTGGAACGAAAGGTGATCAGCGGGTATTTATCCGTATTCAGGTATTGCTCTTCGCTACGGAGATGATGATTGCGCAGGCCAATGCCCGTGCTCACCGTCTTGGCATCGATGCTGGCCGAGATCGAACCCGCCCCCGGGTTCTTCACGTCGAAGCGGATGGTTGCTTTCAATCCCGTAAAATCTCCATGGACCGTGCCGAACAGCCCCTGGATGCTGAACTGTACCTTGGCCCTGGAGGCATCCGCATTCCAGTTGCCCGGATCCGTCCCGACCAGCATTGCCAGCAGGAGAAGGCTCATTGTTATTCGCATATGTCGATCTATTTTTTAAAGACGAAGAAACGGACGCCGGCATAGGCATCGACGCCCTGCATATTGCCAAGCGACAACAAGCCCACCGGTGCGTCGCCGCCAAAGAAGACATACCCGGCCCGCACCGCAAGCCCGACACGCGCCCGCCAGGCGCCATAATACAATAGCGAGAAGGGGATGCTTACATCCCACCACCGGGACTCATACCGCGGCGTGACGGAATAGATATCGGGTTGGACGACGCCGGGCCGGTTGCCATGCCCCAATCCTTTGACGATCGTTGCGTTGACATAATAATGCGCTGTCACCCGGTAATCACCCTGCACGCTGATGGCCGTAGGCAGCGCCATCCTGAAGTGTCCGGCTGTCCGCGAGGCGCTGGAATCTCCCTGGTAAAAAACGGCGCTGAGGGTCTTGTCGATGGCGGTATTGCTCATCAGGGCCTGCTGATCCCAATGGTCGAAAACACCACCCGCCGTCTGTAGATGGAACGCGGCCGCATTCCGGTTGAGATCGATGGCGCCGATGTCCATCACCGAAAGCCCCAGCCGGTAGTCATAGTCCTCCGGTGCGCGCGTATCGGAGGCATGCACATAGACGACACCCAGGTCGACGCCGAAACCATGTCCATGGTTCAGATTACCATAGTCACCGATCTTCCGGTACGAATCATAATCGGTGCGGCCATAGTCGACGCTGGAGTTTGCAAAGGCGATCTGTGACGAATCCAGGGTGTAGTTCAAATGGGTATTCCGCGCATACGCGGCGACTATACCTTGCAGGTAGTTCAGTTGGATACCGGCCTTCCACTGGTTGTTGCCGTCGTCAAAAAGGATCGCGGAATAGGTGAGCCCGTATTGCAGCCAGCCCATCATATTGAGCCGCGTGCTGTTGTCGCTCAGCGCCTGGTTCCACAAATCGTTTTCCTTCAGGTAGGCCCAGGCGTTCTCCGCCGTTGCCCCGGGGAGATTCCGGATATTGACGTAACCCCGGGCCGCAATGTCGAGCCCTATCGATTGCTGCCCGCCCAGCGACAGCCGGAAAGAAGGTCCCTGTATCTCCGAGCTAAGCGTGAACTGGTACAGTTTGTTCTCGTCGCCGGGTGCGTAGTGCGTAGCAAAATGCTGGTTGTCAACGATCCCCTTCAGGATACTTTTGAACCCAAAAGCCGGCACCGCTCCTTTGGGCGTATAGACAAACGTATTGTCATACAGCACATCCCCGGAAAGTCCATTGACCTCCCATTTCAACGCGCTTCCGGCGGTAACACCGGGATTGATCCGGGCGCCGGGGATGCCGGAATAATTGCTGTTGCCGATCCCCAGATCATATTGCGCCCGTCCGGTAAGGCATAGACAAAGGCTTATCCCTGCCAGTAGCATCTTTTGCATACGTAAGAGATTGCGATTTCAATAATAGATAGAGGGAGGCCGTCGGCTAAGAACAGGATAAAATAACCAACGCGTCAAAAAAGGCAAAGGTTGCTTAAAGGCTCGCCGGTTTGTTAGAGACTCAGCGCGATCTTCTGACCCGTTCGGGCACTCTGGTAGATGGCATCGATGATCTTCAGGTCTTTTACGGCTTCTTCGCCGTCGCAGGGGATAGGCGGCTGCTCGCTTTGTAAGAGGATGCCGGCAAAGGCGTCCATCTGGACGGCCTGATGAATGGTCGTCGGCTGATCGATCTCGCCCTTATTCGTATGCCCTTTGATGGGACCATAGCCTGTAGCAGGTAACAGTTCGGCAAACCCATCAGTTCCGTCGAGAAAAAAGCGATCCAGGTTGTTGAGACTATAGGTGGAAAGACAGGAAGCTACGGCTCCGCCGGGGAAACCCAGCTGAAACAAGATGGTCTCATCGATACCCGGCTTGAATTTCACCGGATCGTTCTTGGTCTCCTCCGCCGTCACCCAAATGGGGTCCTCCCCAATCATATACCGCGATCCGTTAACAGAATAGATACCGATGTCCATCATCGACCCGCCGCCCGACAATGCCCGATTCAATCGCCATTGTGTCGGATCGCCGATGATAAAACCCGAGAGGCCTTGAAAGAACAATACCTTTCCAAACTCCCCCGCTTTGCGCATCCGGATGATCTCCAGCGTGTGCGGTTCGAAATGCAAGCGATAGCCCACCAGCAGCCTGACGCCGGCCTGTGTACAGGCATCGACCATCTCCTGCCCCTGCGCGGCATCGACGGCCATCGGCTTTTCGCAGATCGCATGTTTGCCCGCTTTCGCCACACGGATCACGGCATCATGATGCAGCGCATTCGGCGTGATGACATAGACGGCATCGATATCGGGGTTGTTCTTTATTTCGTCGTAGGTTTCGTAGTTGTAACAATTTTTGGCCGGGATATTATACTTGCTTTGCCAGGCCGTGATCTTGGCCGGCGTGCCACTGATGACACCCACCAGCTTTGCCCGCGTACAATGCTGCATGGCTTCGGCCACCCGTGTTCCATAGCTGCCCAGCCCCATGATGGCGACGCGCAGCACCGGCCCGTCATACTGCTTTGCCGGCAGGGCGCAGGCTTGTACCAGGCGGGGTATCAACGAAACGGCGATCGCGGAGCTTGCTGCTTTCTGGAGGAAATCACGGCGTGTTTGCATATCCCCTAAGTTATCCTCTTTTTCGTTTAGCGGAAACACTAAAATTTCTTTTAGTGGTCGGGCTGGTGGTCGGGTTAGCGGTCGAGCTCAAAGACCTGTGCGCGGTACCCGGCCGGCAGCAGCACCGTCTTGATTCCTTTGTCGAGATGGAGAAAAGCGCAAAGACAGTAGACCTGCACCGCAGGCCAAAGCCAGGGGAAAGCGCCCAGCCGGAGCAGGCGACGCACCCGCTCCGGCACCAGCAGGACCTGCGCCTGTAGCAGCAATCGGTACCTTAACCAGCCGAGACTTTTTCGGTAACGCCTGTAGAGGTCCCTTGAATACCGGCTGTATTCCAGATTATCCTGCAGGTATTGTGCCCGGAGCGTTTCCCACTGCGGATAGTTGGCCGGCAACCCCGCGAGCCCCATCCGCTCCCCTACCCTGTAAAAAACGGCAAAAACCTCCTGCTTTTCCTCCGGCCGCAACCGGCGCTCCAGCAGCTCATATCCGTTTATCGAATAGCCGATCAGCATGAACAGGACATCAAGGTAGGCCGTGGCCGGAATAACGGCGCCGCGGTTCTTTTCTACGGTTTTATGAATGGACGTGATGGCGTCGATGGCCTTGTTCGCTTCTGTCTCCTGGGCAAACACGATCCGCCGCGCATACGCTACCGTCGAGAACAACCGGCCCAATGGATCGGCCGGCAGCTTTCCCGTGAAATACAGCCAGTCCACGGACTTGTTCAACGCAAACTCGGCGGAAGCGCCGGCAAAGATCAGCAGGATGGTGTCTCCCCGGCCCCAGATGGTCCGGACGATCGAGTCCTCTTTGACAAATGGTCGCATAAATAATAGTTTAATCCCTCTGCTCCCAGTACCAAACCGATGCCCAGGGTATAGCTCAGCAGGTCTACCCACGTAAAATACGTGCCGATCAACGTACGCATCAGCGAAGGCCGCGTGAAACCCAGCCAGTCCGCGAGATGAAAATACTGCCCCGTCTCAACAAGGTACGAGAATACCAGGATGCCCAACGACAGCGGCACCACCGGCAGGTCCCAAAAGCTCCGTACAAGACAATACAGCACCACCACCACCAGCAGATCTCCGCCATAGGGACGGATCACCGCATCGTGCATACAGGTGCCGATAAAGATCTCGACCCCAATCAGCAGCAGGGTCAGCAGGAAATAGGAAAGCCGGAAGCGGAACATGGTTGTTGAAAAGTGCTTTGTATTACAAAGTTAAGCAATCTTTGCGATATCTGCAAGCCCACCCCGTGGCTCAAAGCTCCGGCTGCGAAACGCAGGTTCCTTTATGAAGTATATTTCTTCTTAGGATTTCTAGCAGTATGAAATACTGACACTACTCTGATAAGATTCGCCCTCTTACTAACTCTATAAATTATAAGGAATGGGAATGTCTTGGTGGGTGCCTCTTTGTAAGACTTGAATCGCGTGGGGAATCTGTCGGGATTTAATTCAATTTGATGAAGACGGTCAACAATTTCATTTAGAAATCTGTCGCCAAGGCCCGCAAACCTATCTTCATACCATGCCCAGGATTCTGCAATTTCCTTTTGAGCACGACTAGAGATTATTGTCGAAATTGCCGGCTTATTTGCCATACCGCTTTATACGAAG
>DASYZH010000404.1:0-3741 GCA_035946435.1 Puia sp.
GCTCGATCTGCGCGAGGGTCTGGTTCGAGAAGGAGTTGCTCATCACGAACGAGGGATGGCCGGTGGCGCAGCCCAGGTTCACAAGACGACCTTCGGCGAGGATGATCACGTCCTTGCCATCGATGTTATAGACATCGACCTGGGGCTTGACGGTATCCTTGGTATGGCCATAGTTCTTGTTCAGCCAGGCCATGTCGATCTCGATGTCGAAGTGCCCGATGTTACAAACGATGGTCTTGTCCTTCATCGAGCGGAAATGTTTTTCTGTGATCAGGTCGCGGCAACCCGAAGCGGTGACGACGATATCGGCTTCTTTCACGGCGTCGACCATCTTCTTCACCTCGAAACCGTCCATAGCAGCCTGGAGGGCGCAGATGGGGTCGATCTCGGTGACGATCACGCGGCAGCCCGCACCTTTAAGGGAAGCGGCAGAACCCTTGCCTACGTCGCCATAGCTACCGACAACGGCAACCTTGCCGGCCATCATCACGTCCGTAGCACGGCGGATGGCGTCGACCAGGGATTCTTTACAACCGTATTTGTTGTCGAATTTGGACTTTGTCACGGAGTCGTTGACATTGATCGCGGGGATGGGGAGGGTACCCTTTTCCATCCGCTCATACAGACGATGCACACCGGTAGTAGTTTCTTCGCTCAGACCCTTGACATGCTGAACGAGTTCCGGATATTTATCGAATACCATGTTCGTAAGGTCACCGCCGTCGTCGAGGATCATGTTCAACGGACGATCCGTGCTACCGAAGAACAGCGTCTGCTCGATACACCAATCGGCATCTTCAAGAGACTGCCCTTTCCAGGCAAACACCCCAATACCCGCAGCGGCGATAGCAGCAGCAGCCTGATCTTGGGTGGAGAAGATATTACAGGAGCTCCAGCGTACCTCGGCGCCCAGCTCTACAAGGGTCTCGATGAGTACGGCAGTCTGGATGGTCATGTGCAAACAGCCGGCGACGCGGGCGCCTTTGAGGGGCTTTTGTTTGCCATATTCGGCACGGATAGCCATCAGACCGGGCATTTCGGCTTCGGCGAGACGGATCTCTTTACGGCCCCATTCTGCCAGGCTCATATCTTTCACCTTATAGGGGAGCGACAGATCGATGCTCTTCGTTTTCGTTGACATGGAGTTTTAGTTTTAATTTGTTTGGACAAAGGTAAAAATAGTAGAACAAAAATACAGATATTGTTAATAAATTTGGAATGAAGTACTATTTTTTAACCATTTTGTAGAACGAATTAATGATTTCGATATGGAAAAAGACGGCCAAAAAGAAAAAGCGGCCACCGGACCGGTGGCGCCGGTGGAATTAGACGACAAGGATCGGGCCATTCTCAAGCTCTTGCAGGCCAATGCCAAGATCACGGTCCGGGAGATCGCGGCGCAGGTCCACCTAAGCACGACGCCGGTGCACGAACGTATCCGTCGGCTCGAAGAGACGGGGGTGATCCGGCAATATGCCACCCTGCTGGATCATTCCAAGGTCAGAAGGGGCCTGCTGGCGATCTGCTATGTCTCGCTGAAGGAGCACAACAAGCGCTCGGGGGCGAAGTTCATCAAGACCATCAACGAGCTGCCGGAGATCATCGAGTGCTACATCATCAGCGGAGAATTCGATTTTCAACTAAAGGTTGCAGTGGCGGACATGGATGCCTATTATGACTTTCATGTTAACAAATTGGGTCAGGTGGAGAATATCGGGCATGTCCAAAGCACTTTTGTGATGGGAGTTGTTAAACAGACGCATCAACTGATCGATTAGCGATGGCTTTTCTTCGTAAATTGCATAAACAAACGAATAGCATGTATACGTATGATACAGTGGTGGAAGCCGTGAAAGGGCTCAAGCAGCGTGGATATACCATCGATTTCAACCTGGAGGCCGATCGCATCTTTTGCGGCAAGACGCCGCTTTCGTTGAAGCCGGCGGACTTTGAAATTACCGAATACTATAGGTTCGAGGGTCCCAGCGATCCGGCCGATGAAGCAGCGGTGTATGCGATCGAGGCGCGGGATGGACGCAAGGGCGTGCTTGTTACAGGATTCGGCATCAGCGCCGAAGGGGTGGGAGAGGAGATGGTCGAGAAGCTTAGCGTGAAACGCTGACGTTGTTGTGTCGGCCGGTTAATAGTTGGCTTTTAACAATGCGGCCACCACCTTGTCGATAGGCAGGGTCACGCTTTCTTCGTTGAAGGTGGCCCAGTCGATAAAGCGAAAAGTCTCGGTCTCTTTTTTCTCCGCATAGACCTCGAGCTCCCGTGCGTCAAAATCAAAAGGTTTGGTCCGGAGCGGCGCGCGGATGGGCTCTAACGCCTTTACAAAATAGTAGATGCTGATGATCTGGTGTTCGGGATTGAAGGCCGACATCTGGAAGAAATCGGTGGTATAGAGATGTTTGGTGACTTCCACGTCGAGGTCCATTTCCTCTTTGAACTCGCGTTTGAGACAGGCGCGGGTGCCTTCGCCGAACTCGAGGCCGCCGCCGGGGAATTTTGTAATATAGTCACCGCGGATATACTCGTCGCTGACCAGCACTTGCTTATTCTCACCTAACAGGATACCGTATACCCGGACGTTGAATAGCTGCATAGTTAGAACCATTTTTTCTTCATAAAATACCAACTGATGATGATGCTGATGCCCACCGACAGCAGGATCGGGATATAGAACGCATAATGGGAGTTGGAGTACGGTATGGGGACGTTCATGCCATAGATGCCGGTGACAAGCGCCGGCAGGGACAGGATGATGGTGATGGATGTAAGCCGTTTCAGCACACTGTTCATGTTGTTGTTGATGATGCTCGCGAAGGCATCGAGGGTGCTGCTGAGGATATTGGTGTAGATATTCGCCATTTCGAGCGCCTGCGACATGTCCACGGCGAGGTCATCGAGAAATTCCTTTTCATCGTCGTTGAGGCCCAGGAAATTGGTGCGGGCCAGCTTGAGCAGGAGGATCTCGTTGCTGCGGAGGGCGGTGACGAAATAGACCATGCTTTTTTGGATCTTCATGAGTTCCAGGAGCTCTTCGTTGCGGTTCGACGCATAGAGCTTTTGTTCCATGAGGTTGCGGCGCTGGTTGATCTCCTTTAGGAATTCCAGGTAGGTCTGCGTGATCTTTTCGAAGACCTTGAGGACCATCATATTCTTTTTGTCCGGATGGCGGTTCTGGAAGGTGTTGAGGAATTTTTTGATGGCGCCGTTCTCGAAGGAGTTGACGGTGACGATCTGATTATGGGTTAGGATGATACAGATCGGGATCGTGATATAATAGGCGTCGCTTTCGTTGAAGGAGTTGTTCTCGGTGGGCGTTTTGATGACGATGAGCTTCACATTGTCGTATTCTTCGAAACGGGGCCGTTCGTCGATGTCCAGTGAGTCGGTGAGATAGTCCAGGGGGATATCGAGATCTTCGGCTAGGTTGCTGAATTCCTGCTGTTTCAGCGGGGGCAGGATATTGACCCAGGCGCCGTTCTCCGGCTGCTCGATCTCTACAGTCTGATGGTTGACGTTCTTGAAATACTGGATCATGCTATTTTTTAGATGGTGCCCTGGAATACTTTTACGGCCGGGCCGCAAAGCCACACATTCTCGAAGGAGCCATCGGCGTTGCGATCGAAGCGAACGGTTAGTTTTCCTCCCCGGGTCGTAACCTTGATGTAGTTATGCCCTGATTCATTATGATAGCTGGCCAGAGCGCTGGCGGTGACGCCGGTGCCGCAGGAG
>DASYZH010000405.1:0-19144 GCA_035946435.1 Puia sp.
GTACGCTATGTGGGGTATGCCACCTTCAATCAAACGGTGGATCTTACCAAAACGACCGTACTGAACGTGCAATTGTCTCTATCGACCATCGAGGCCGACGAAGTCATTGTGACCGGCGTCAGCAGGGCAACCTCGATCAGACGGGACCCGGTCCCCATCGTAGCGGTGGGCAAGTCGTATATTCAGGAACACTCCGCCGCTACAAATGTCATCGATGAGGTGGCCAATCTACCCGGGATCAGCGCGGTGACCACGGGGCCGAATATCTCCAAACCGTTCATCCATGGATTAGGTTACAACCGGGTGATCACTGCCGAAGACGGTATCCGCCAGGAGGGCCAGCAATGGGGTGATGAGCATGGGATCGAAGTCGACCAAAATTCGATAGACCGCATCGAGATCATCAAGGGGCCAGCGAGCTTAAGCTTTGGTTCGGATGCGATAGCCGGGGTCGTCAACCTGCTCACTCCGACGCCGGTACCCGACGGAAAAATCCTGGGCTATGTCAGTGGCGCTTATGGGACGAATAATGGTCTCCTCAACGGTTCCCTCCGGCTCCAGGGCAACCAAGATGGTTTGGTCTGGGGTTTCCAGGCTTCGGAAAAGGCGGCCAAGAATTACCGTAACCGGCACGACGGATGGGACTATCACACTAATTTTCAGGAAACCGATGCCCGGGTTATGGTGGGTCTAAACAAATCCTGGGGCTATTCCTATCTGAACGCGTCCCTGTTCGACGACCTGCAAAGCATCCCCGACGGAAGCCGGGATTCGGCTACGCGAGCATTCACTAAACAGATCACGGATCCCGATACTTTTCGGCCCATCGTTCCGTATGACGAGCTCAATAGTTATAAGATACCGCCCATACATCAGCATGTTCAACTCTACCGGATCTACGATAACAGCAATATCGCGCTGGGGAAAGGCAATCTCCTCATCAACCTGGGCTGGCAGTACAGCCACCGGCGGGAGTTCACTCATCCGACAGCCCCGGACGTTCCGGGCTTGAACCTGCAGTTGAATACCTATACCTACGACATCAAATATAATTTCACCATTGGCGACGGATATGAGGCCAGTGCCGGCGTGAACGGCATGTATCAGAATAATGCGTTAGGTTATTCTACCGCCTTTCCCATTCCGGCCTATCGCCAGTTCGACATCGGACCCTTTGCTATCATAAAGAAAAGCTATGGCAAGCTGGACCTCTCGGCCGGCGGCCGGTTCGACTCGCGTTCCTTCAATGGACAGGCGGCCTGGATAGATACTTCGAATTCTTTTTATCCCTTGCTGTATACCGGACCCAATCCCCAGACGGCGCCTAATATTGCATCGCAGTTCAGCGCCCTCAAAAAGACCTTCTCCGGGCTTTCCGGCAGCTTTGGCGCCGCATATAATGTCTCCGACGCTTTCGTGCTCAAGGGGAATATTGCGCGTGGTTTCCGGGCTCCCAATATCGCGGAGCTGTCGGCAAACGGTCCCGATCCCGGCTCGCAGATCTATCATGTGGGCAATAGCAATTTCCAGCCGGAG
The DNA here is from genome assembly GCA_035946435.1 of Puia sp. Taxonomy (GTDB): domain Bacteria; phylum Bacteroidota; class Bacteroidia; order Chitinophagales; family Chitinophagaceae; genus Puia. Next base: position 1,537 of record DASYZH010000405.1, read on the forward strand.
TTCAGCTTACAGTATGATATAAGCGCGGCCCTGAGCCTCCCCTTCCTTTCGGCCAGCGTCGATCTGTATGACAATGAGATCTCAAACTATTTATTCCAGGAACAGATCCTCGATGCCAGCGGCAACCCGCTACGGGTGAATGCTGACGGTTCGGCTAATCCCAACGGGCTGTACGCCGAATTCACCTATGTGCAAACCAAGGCGCGGATCCAGGGTGGCGATATGTATCTGGACATTCATCCGTTGCCCTGGCTTCATTTCGAGAATGGTTTGACCCTAACCTATGGCACCAACCTGAGCAACCATGGTCATTCAGCCGACACGATCAAATACCTGCCTTTTATTCCGCCGCTGCACACGCATTCTGCGTTGAAGGCCGTATCCGAGAAGGGTCTCGGCCGGTGGAAAGGTGCCTATGTTTTTGTAGGGTACGACCACTACAATGCGCAGAACCGGTTCTTCGCCGCCTATGGAACGGAGACGTATACCCCGGGATACGACCTTTGGAGCGCCGGTTTCGGTGTGAAGCTCACCAATGCGGCGGGGAAGGAGATCCTTCAGCTGAATGTCGAAGGGACGAATCTGGCTAACGCCAACTATGAGTCGAATATGAGCCGGCTCAAGTATTTCGATAATCCCGTGGTGCCATCCAATATTACACCGGGTATGTTCAATATGGGCCGGAATGTCACCTTTAAATTAATTGTGCCCTTCGATCTTTCGGCTCACACCTGAAGGCTTACTGGTTGCGGCTGAAGGTTGCGGGGTCCATGTCGAGCCAGGAGGCGAGGATGTTACGGGGAATGCGATAATAGAAGTCGCCCAATTGCCCGCGTACGATGCGGATGCGTTCGTCCGCCTTGTGCCGGCGGATGAAGCGGGGATGGTTCTCGAACTCGACGAGATAGCGTTGGAGCTGGAGGCGTGCGATCTCCGAAAAACAGTGATGGGCCGCGCAAAGGTTTTCATACGCATCCCGCATGATGTAAAGGAGGACGCCGTCCTCCATCACGACGATACAATCCTTACTTGCCTTCCTTTCGTAAAAACTGCTGATCGAGCATACAAACTGGAAGATAGAGAAGATCCAGCTTGTCACTTCGTCTTCGCCGACATAATAAGAGCAATACATGGCGCCCTGCCGGATGAAATAGAGCCGATCGTTTATCTCGCCGATCTTCAGGATGACTTCGTCCTTTCGGACCTCCTGTCGCTTGATCGCGACGCGCAGGTCGGCCTTGCATTCGGGTGTCAATTCGCGGATTTTCGAGAGGAACTCCAGGATTTGTTCTATCTCTATCCCGAGGATCTGTTTTTCCTTGTCCAGTGGTTGTTTCTCGTTCATGATAACAGATAAGGTTATGGTTAAAGATTGTCAATTTACACCTTACCGTTATATTCCCGCGCGCCGGGTAGTGATTTTCGTCGACCCTTTGCTGTTACACTTATTTGTGTCTAATTGGAATCAATTAGGACGCCGCGATCGTTAATATCCTGCTGCCCTGTGCAGGATGCATCTCAACACCTTGCCCGCCCCATCCCGGCCAACCCGGTACAGCGCCCATTGACCGGGGCCCATGGCCTCCAGGTGAAAAAAGAGGGAAGGATCCTTCAATTCCCGTTTCAGGTCCCGGGGAAAGGCGCCGGCTGCCCGGGCCCCTTCCCAGGTGTTGACCGCCTTGAAAATGGCGTATTTCTGCGGGCAGGATTCGACGCTTTTTTCGGAGAGCTCCAGCACATAGGTGACGCCAAGGCCTACGGACACGGCCTCGATGTTCTCGTAATCCTGCACGGTGGACGAGGGCTTCAACCCAAAATTCCCACCGAAGGTGGAAGGGAAATAGTTTCCAAAGCTCACGTTTCTCAGGTCCTTTCCTTCGATGCCCCAGGTCCGGGTGGCATTGTCATACAGATGCGTTCCCCCACCCACGTTCCATACGCTGTGATAGTGCCAGCTTCCGCCGGACAGCGTAGCCCCGGTGATCTGAAGCGGTTCGATCCCTGCCTTCTTTACATCCGCAAAGAGCCGGCGGTAGAAGCGTTTGGCGGAGTACTCCCCCAGTCCCTGGTAAAATAGTCCTTCCTCGCCGTCAAAATCGATATACTTCATTCCATTCACCGCAAATACCCGCGCATAATAATCCGCATACTCGTCCTGCAGGAAAATATCGGGTGACAAGCCGGAATAGCAATTGGTCTGCAGCTTGTATACTGCATCCCCTTTACCATGCGGCGCGGCGGTCGTGCCCCAATAGCCTCTTTTGACGTGCTGCAGCGTGTAGGGCGCGGTGTTGCTGATGCCCGAATAATGGATCAGCTCCTTTCCGATCCTGACCATATTGGCCCCTGCCGGGTGTCCTTCCCAGCCCGCGATCTCGTCGAGGTAACGGGGATCGTCCACGCGGAGATCGGTATCGGCAACGCCGACATTGCCCATCAATATCCTTTTTTGCAGATAGCACAAGCTATCGTTGGGCACCGGACTCACGTCGCCGGATATCCCATGCTGCAGGAAATTCTGGAGGGTATGGAGGCCAAACGCGATACCAGCCGCGTCCGCCTCCCGGGTCAGATCGGCAATAGGCCGCCGGCCGGAAGAGAATGGAATGCGTATGGGGATCAGCCCTGCATCTGCCCTGTCCGGATAATATTCCCCAAGGCTCCAGCCTTCGACACTCGTGAATCCCAACGCGTGGGTGTAGCTCACCGCGCTGTCGAAGGTGTTCCCAACCCAGAGGACCCCCGGGGTATAGCGCGCGGGATCCTTGACCCATTTCCCTCTCAGCTCCGGATAAGGCAGCCCTTCGGTGATCACAATGTCCCTCATGACCGTCATCAGCGCGATAGAGTCCGGGGAGGCCCATAGGGCCACCGATGATCCCACCATGTCCACTCCCGGAATTGCTTCCACTTGCTGGTGGACCGGCCTGTTGCCTTCCATCCTGGGCATGAGGGAGAAGAGGATCTGCCTGGTCTTGCGCCGATCCAGCGCATGCTGCACCACCGAGATCCGCCCCAGCGAGTCGACCCCTGCGGCGTTGCCATACATGATCCGATAGTATTCTTCGGGATGCGAATAAAAGGCGACGTCGCTGATCCCGTTTCCGCCGATCGAATAATACTGGCCTTCCCGGAGGCCGGCCGGCAATGGGAAAAGCGATGGATCGGGCGAATGGATCAGGTATTCAAAGGGTGCGATATCGCCCGGCGTATTGGCGGGGCCACCCGTCGTGATATCGTCCAGTGATAGCAAACCCACGGCGTAGTTGCCGGATACGCTGGTATCGCGGGCAACGCCGAGCATCTCGCCAAGGATATTGGTGATCCGGGTGTGAATGGGGCCCCATTGTACCGCATCGATGCCGTTGCGGGACGCCAGCGACGAAAGCGTCATCCGCCAGTATTCCCCGTGTTGTTGTTCGATCCTTATGTGGGCCGTAGCCCCACTGGAATACTTCAGCGTGACCAAATGGTGACGAAGATCCCACCGGGCCTTTTGCGGATAGTAATACACACCGGTAGCTGTATTGTATAAGCACAACAAAGGCGAGGGGCTGCCGGACACGCCGATCTCCCGTGCGGGCCGGACCGTCCTATTTTTTATGCTGGTGATCCACCCGCGGTCATCGATATGGATGGAACAAAAACGGGTGGTCAGGTCGACCTGCGCTCCGGCATGGAAACCGGCTGCCACGAATAGCAAAACAAACAATTTTTTCAGGTGCGCGGCGAAAGAAAATTTGTGATCCATCCTATATTATTTATATCGAATTTGTAATTGGTTATCTTTGTTTACCAAACTAATGCTATGCAGTATATCTACGAAAATTTCACTTTTCTGCCGGATCAGTCTTTTACGATCCGGAGTGATCTGCTGGAAATCAAGAAATATACTTCTCTGAAATCCCACATCAATTTCGAGATCGCGCTCATCGAGAACTGCAGCGGGAAGCGTTTTATAGGCGATCATATCGAGGACTTCGAGGGCTCGGAGCTGGTGTTGATGGGCAGCTATCTTCCCCACTGCTGGCAATACTACAAGACCGTCGATCCAAACATCCAACCCCATGCCGCCATCATCCATTTCTTCCCGGACTTCATGGGCAAGGAGCTGTTGGAAAAACCGGAAGCAAAGGGTCTCAACCAGCTTTTCGCCAATGCCGGCAAGGGCATTCTCTTTACCGGGGAGACGTTGGAGATCGCAAAGATCATCATCCAACGGATGCTGTTTGAAACCGGTCTCACCAGGGTTTCCTCCTTGCTGAGGTTGCTGGATATCCTCGCCCGTTCCACCACATCCCGTGTCCTTTCCTCTCCTTATTACAATGCCATCGAGACCTCTGCGGAATCCAACCGGCTCAACCAGGTATTCGACTATATCTTTGCCCATTTCAAAGAAGAGATCGCGCTCAAGGAAGTCGCCGATCTGCTGCCGATGTCCACCGCCGCGTTTTGCCGCCTTTTCAAACGAAAGACGAACAGGACCCTCACCGATTTTCTAAAGGAATTGCGGATCGGTCATGCGGCCAAGCTCCTGCTCGAAGGCAAGCATAACGTCACGGAAGCCTGCTACGAGAGCGGTTATAACAATATCTCCAATTTCAATAAGCACTTCCGCGAAATAAAGGGCCTGTCCCCGCGGGATTTCGTAAAACAGTACCAGTAGAGCGCTAATGCGTGGCGCTATCCCCTTTGAACTGGTAATAGAGATCTGCTCCGACCCATCGGGTCCCCGGCGGCGTACCGGGCACGCCGGTCTGGTAGGTCGCCATCAGGCGATTCCACTCCCTGCATCGGGGATCGTAACTCTCTGCCACCCGGCCCATTGCGCCGAGATCGCCGTCCACCGGGATGGTGACGATCATCACCAGTGTCCGGTTGTACCTGTACAAGCGGATATTCCTGTATCCCGCCTTGCGGAAGCCGGCCTCTACTTCCGGCCATACCTTTTTGTGATAAGCCAGGTATTGATCCATCTTCAGCGAATCGTCCACGAGGTTGGCGACCATGACGATGTCCCGTGTCCCGGATGAAACGGGATGGCCGCAGGACGCAAGCAGTAAAACTGCGCATAGATATCTATTCAAAAAACGCATATATAAAGATCATGATAATACACAATAAACCCCAGGCCAGCCATAGCGCCCCGGAGCGAGCTGCATAGCTGGTCAAGGTTGCTTTTACCGACGGAAGCCCGGCTCCCCTCCGCGGCGTGGTCACCAGCGAGATCAGGAACATAGGCACCAGCAAAGCCGCGAAAAGGTAGAACGATAACAGGAGAAAACCTGGCCAGAAATGGGCATTGGGATAGTTGAGGACATAACAGGCGCCCACCACCATGCACACGAGGCCGCCGCCATACAATACCCATTCCGCCGCGACGTGGTTCGCTTTTTTCCATAGCGCCCCGACCAGGAATACGACGGACAAGGGAGGCGCCAGGATGGAAACGAGTCCCTGGACGAGCTCAAAAAATCCTTTTCCGGAGAAGGAGAACAGCACTGCGACGAGCAATGCGGCCACGGCGGCTCCTATGGTTACAAGCCGGGCGGCCAGCCGGCTTTGCCGTTCGTCCATGGGCTTAAGGCGTTGGAGGATGTCCAGTGTAAAAACGGTGCTGAAGGAATTGAGCGCCGATGAAACCGTATCGATAAGCGCCGCGATCAGGGCCGCCATGCTTAGGCCAAGCAGCCCGGTAGGCATGAGGTGCTTTACCAGGACCATATATGCCGTGTCGGGTGTGGCCTGGTCGCGGTATAAAACATAACATAAAATGCCCGGGAAAATGAACAGGCAGGGCATCAGGATCTTTAGTCCCGCGAGGAATAAAGCCCCGAATTGTCCTTCCCGTACGTTCTTTCCTGCAAGGACCTTTTGGACGATCGTCTGATCGGCGCACCAATAGGAGATGGCGACCACCGGATAGCCCACAAGGACGGCGATCCAGGAATACGTGGGCGAGGATGCCGGCCGGAGCAGCTGCAGGTAACTGTGGGGGATCGAGGCTGCGGTGTGGTGAAGGCCTCCCGCCTTTCGGAGGGCGAAGAACAGAAGGAAGGCAGACGACAAGAGGATGATGCAAGACTGGAAAACGCCCGTCCGCATGACGGCCTTTAATCCGCCCATGGTGGTGAAACTGGAGGCGATGATGGCGACGATCACCATGGACCGGAGGAGTGTCCAGCCGAACATCTGGGAGATCAGGAGACCACCGGCATACAGGGCTCCGGCCAGCCAGACAACCAGGATGGACACAAGACTATAAAACGTAAGGAATTTATACGCTTTGTCCCCGTAGCGGACCTGCAGGAACTGCGGCATCGTGGAGATATTGGTCGACCGGTAAAGCGGGATAAAGACAACAGCCAGCAGCAGGATGAATATCCAGGCCAGCCATTCGAAATTGCTTCCGACGATACCCTCCGAAAAACCGATGCCGGCAAAACCTATGAGCATCGTCGGACCGGCATTGGCGCTAAACATGGAGAATCCTATCTGCCACCACTTCAAGGATCTTCCACCCAGAAAGAGGTCGCCTTCTTTCCCCATTTTCTTACCCAGAAAGAAGCCGACGAACAGCAGTCCGGCCAGATATAAAAACAAGATCACATAGTCTCCTATGGCAAGCGATATTTTCACAGGCAATCAATTTTTAACCGACAAAGTTAAGACACCACCAACGGCGTATACCTGCCAACTCCCGACTCCGTCCATATTTTTTGCGTCACGATCTTTTTGTTCCGTTCCAAACGGTCCCAGTCGATCCGGATGGGTATACCCGGGATCTCCGGCAAGATAAAACAACCTTTCGTCAGTACCGGATGCTCCGAAAAATATCCCCGGAGCCCGTCCATGAGCGGGTACAGGTATTCCAGGAGCGTGGTCTCCGACGCTGTCGCCACCAATGCCGCCGTATAAACCGTAAAGCCGCCGGAACTTAGCAAGAGACCCGATCTTTGTGCAAGATCACGGACTTCCAACCATTCGCCGACGCCCGCCAGGTGGCTGGGTGAAGGTTGGAGATGGGATACCCCGGCCTTCTTAAGCTCTGGAAAGACCTTAGCTGATCTCTCGGACTCACCGAAAGAAAGCGGGATACTCGTTTGAGCGGACAAACGTGCGATGTCCGAGAGCGCGGCGGAATGAACAGGTTCTTCGAACCAGGCGATATCCTGGTCCTCTACCTCTTGTATAAAGTTCAACGCCTCCTGTACTGTCCAGATCTGGTTAGCGTCCACCGCCAGCCGTACGTTGTTGCCGATGAGGCTGCGCACGAACTTCACCCGTTCGATGTCTTCGTTGATCCTTTTCCCGAAATGCTTCCCCACCTTCATTTTTACACAGGAGAAACCCTGGTCGATAAAGTAGCCCATTTCCCGCTCCAGATCGGCATAAGAATAGTTGGTCCCTCCACCGCTTCCGTAAGCCTGTGCAAAGTTGCGTTTCCCTTGAAGGTAATGTTGCAGGGACACCCCTTTTCTCCGGCAGGCCAGGTCATGGAGGGCCAGATCGACCTGCCCCAGCAGGGAGGCGGCGGGTCCCCGGAAGCCTTCGTTGCGGATAGACCAGTAAAGCAGGGGATACAGGTCGGCGTATTTTAGGCCGCGGTTATGCAAAAGATGCGGGAAAATACAGTGTTGCAGGATATGCGCATAGGATCCCATCACCGGTCCTTCGCCGATATTCCCGTCCTCGTCCTCCAGGGTCAGCATTGTTAAATTGAAGGTACGGAAAGGCCCCATGGTGGAATCCTGGAAAGGCATGACTGCGGGCACATCCGCGAGGGTCCGGATCTGTATTTTTTTGATGTTGAATATTTCTTCTCCGATTGGACTAAGGCCAGTGTTCATGTGGTTTCTATTAAACTGCTTTTTGAGAAATTAAACTTATCGCGTCTGTGATGGACGGGGGCAAGGGTCCCGATAAGATATCCGTCCAGGTTTCCTCCAGCTCGGTGAGGTTGCCGGGGCCGATCACAATTTTCATATTCGCCGGGGCGAAAAAAACGTACCGGTGTGCGAGAGAGGAGAGCGAGAGTCCATGATGCTGTGCGACGCGGTTGACCTCCGCCGCCTTTTGTATCTGCACGGAATCCAGCCAGGCGGGTTTGTGAAGCGAAAATTCTTCGAATCGTCTGCCCAATAACCCCAAATAAAGGGGGCTTGCCATATAGGGTAGAATTCCCAGCGAGAGGTATTTGGGTATGCTTTGGGTCAGGGCATCCTGGCAAATGGCTGTGAGACGGCCGAACTCCATGACGACGTCAAAAACGCCCGCTTCGATGTAGGGCCAAAGGGATGGAGGTGGATTTCCGCCGAGGCCGATCCGCTCCGTGTACCCCTTGAGTTTGAGCCGCTGCATCTCCCCGATTGCGGCCTCCACGCCACCAGGCGGGATGGCCCAGGGATCATGCAGGAAAAGGATGTCGAGTTTGGGAAGGCCGAGGAGCGTGAGGCTTGCGCCCACGCTCCTCTCCATTGTATCGGAACTATAGTCGTAATGACCGGTATCGCTGGCGTACGACCTCAGCCTTCCCACCTTAGTGCTTACGATAGGTTTAGATCCCTTCCATTCTTTTAGCGCCCTGCCCACATAGGTCTCCGCGTCACCATATGCCGGGGCCGTATCGATGGCGGTAAAGCCTTGCTCCAGGGCCCGCAGGATCGTGCGGACCGACGTTGCGGGATCCACCGTTCCATACACACCACCTAGTGCCGCCGTACCCAGAATGTATCGATCCATATCCATATTCATTGCTATTGCAAGGGGTCAAACGTGCCGCCCCACTCGTTGTTCTGTTGTAAAACCGTAGGCTCAAGAGAAATTTGCGCCGGGTTTAACGGGTAAAACCAGTGGTTGAGGTCTAAATTGTATTTGTAGCTGGCGGCGCCGTCCGTGTTGTCCAGGTAAACGGCCGAAAAGTTAGCGCGGACCGAAGCCGTCATGATATTGTCCGAAGTCGACGGAAGCGGCGCTCCGTTGTTGAGCATCAGCAGCAAACCATGTCTTGCGCCTTCGCTATTGAGGATGTCGAAACGTTTCCAGCGGCGCAGGTCATTGAACCGGAAGCCTTCGAAGGCGAACTCAACCATCCGCTCGTTCATATAGGCCGTACGGATATCGGACTGGGTAGCCGCGGTAATGCCATAGTTCCCGGAAGTACCCGGCAGGATGTTCGCCCGGGCGCGGATCTGATAGAGCACGTTCAAGGCTGCACTCGAATTTCCGATTTCATTGGCACATTCCCCATAGTTCATCAGCAATTCTGCATAGCGCATCGGCGACCACCAGCTTTTTGCACCGGCCGCGACGGTAACCAGCTGCTGTCCCGTGAGCGTGGTATCCAGCCCTTTCCGGTCATAGAAACCATCCACTCCATTGTCATTGCCGTTCTCCACCGGCGCGTCGATGTTGGTATACCCTACAGGCATCGAAAGCGTATAGCTGGCGTTCGATGGTGAGGTCCATTGCCAGGCCGTCCAATAGACACATTTGGCGGGCTGACCGGCAAGCACATCGGGTGTCGGATAAGGCGTTCCTCCATAATAGACCGTTGCATAGAACCGGTCGTCACGATTCGTGTAAAAATCATTCAGGAACTGCGCATTATAGGTAGGATCCGACAGCTGGGTCGCATCGAACTGCATGGGTGTCCCGTCCTTTTTGGGATAGGCCAGCAACAGCGGCAGCAGCGGCTGATCGTTGCCTGTGCTCCCGTTCGTGAACGGCAGCGGACGGATGGGTGCGAAGTTCATGTAATGGTCCGGGTAGTAGTACTGATTTACCATGATATCTTCTTCGTTACCCGAATACCAGATGGCCCGGTAATTCGGCAGCAAGCCATAGCCATTGGCATTTGCGGCGGTGACGGCGGCCTGCGTGGCCGTATACGCGTTTTGCCACCGGGTGGGGTCATTCGTGGAATTGAACAGCGGGCTGGCATACCACATCAGGATCCGGCCCTTGAGACCGAGGGCGGCCACGCTGGTGATCCTTCCATAGTTGACGCCGGTATAGGACCCGGGCAGCAACAAGGCGGCACTGTCCAGGTCTTGTACGATCTGGGTGATACAGTCGGAGGTTTTATTCCTGGCTACCTTGAGGCTCGTGATATCGGCCGAGTTCTGGGTATGCAGGATCAGGGGAACACCGCCCAGCTGGCTTACCAGCGACCAGTAGCTCCAGGCACGCCAGAATTTGGCCTCGCCCAGGTACCGGGTCCTGGTGGCGGCGCTCAGGGTTCCCGCGGGCAGCGCGGCCAGCTGATCCATGAAGTAGTTACACTTGTTGATATAGGTATAATTCAGGTTGACATAATTCGCGTCCGCGCTGATCACACCCATTTGATAATTGGGCAGGCTTTTTATGCCATTGCTTCCTTCGTCGGAATTATTCCCTTGCCCGAGCGGCCAACCCGGCATCGAACCTCCATAAATATCCGACAGGAAGGCCTGGATCGTAGCCGAGTCCGTCCATACATTGGCTGCACTGATCGCATTTGTATTGACATAATCCAGTCCCTTTTTACACGATGCAAAAATTATAAGTGATGAAGCGATAATAAAATTAATCTTTTTCATGCTCGTCCGTTTGATGTTGTTACATAGAAACCATTACGCCCGCGTTGAACGATCTGATAGTTGGGAACGTCGTTCCGGAAGTCATTTCCGGGTCGTAATACTGCTTATTGAACTTGCTGATGATAAATAGGTTCGAACCCGACGCAAAGACCCTTATGGCGCTGAAGTAGCCGCGGTACAGGCGGGACGGAACCGTATAACCAAGGTTCAGGAACTTGAGGCGTAAGAAGTTGGAGGGGGCATACCAGAAATTGCTGGCGGCCATGTTCACGCTGTTACCGGTTTCAGCCCCGTAATACCGGGGGTATTTCGCCCCGGTGTTATTCGGGTTCCAGCTGTTAGTATACCAGTTCTTCCATTCCCGGTTCCACTCGACTCCGCTTGCATAGATGTTGACGGCGCTCCAATGCCTTACCTCGCCGTTGAAGGTAGCTGCAATGCTAAACCCTTTCCATTCCGCCGCAATGTTCCAGCCCAATACGACGGGATCATTGTTCTTTCTGAGCACGGCTATATCGTAAGGGGTGATCACGCCGTCCGGCTTGCCGCCGGCTCCGCTCAGGTCCTTATAGACAAACTGTCCGAGTTGCGCCGGATTACCATTGAAGTTATAATTCGGGTTAGCCGCATTCCAGGCATTCAGATCGTTCTGATCCCTGATCATATGGTCCACCTTGTAGCCGGTGACCATCGTGGTGGTCCGTCCGCCGCCGACCTGGTTCTGGTAGTCATAGGTAATATTCTGATCCATCAAGACGTAATGCGCCTGTCCATAGGAGGCAACTATACCCGTGCTGAAATTCACCTTCCCTACGTGGCTGCTGTAGGTGAGGGAAAGGTCAACCCCGCCCGCTTTCACCTTGCCATAGTTGACCGAAGGAAGGGTCTGGCTGAAGGTCGGGGGAGTCGCCTGGATCCTTTTACCGAGGATGTCATAGGTGTAGGTATGCCAATACTCCGCCGTTGCACTGAAGTGCCGCAGGAAATTGATGTCCACCCCGATGTTCTTATTCAAGGATTTTTCCCAGGTCAGGAACGGGTTCACCACGGATCCATAAGTAAGTCCCGCGTTCGTCGACGGCGCGGTACCGAAGAAGGCATTGTTTCCGGTCACATAGCTTTGTTGCCATTGCCAGCCGCCGACATTGTCGTTCCCGATGAGGCCCACGGATGCCCTCAACTTTAGCATATCGAGCCAGGAGATGCCTTGCATGAAATCTTCTTTGGACATGATCCAGCCCAGCGATCCGGACGGGAAAAAGCCCCAACGTTCATTGGGCGCGAACTTCATTGACCCGTCGTAGCGGTACGTAAAGCTCGCCATGTATTTGTCCGCGTAGTCATAGAAGAACTGCCCGACCCAGGACCTTCTTCCGACCGTCGTATCCGAATACGTTTGGCTGTTGGACACATTCTTATTCGGGACAACTCCCCCGCTGGGCGTAGTGGTATTTTGGTTGGAAGTCGTCGCCCACCACTGATCCGTCGTGTACAGGGGGAAGCCGTTGACCGAAGCGTTGAGTCCCGTGCCCGTTTGTGAATAGGCTTCATAAACAAGCGTACCCATCACATGGCTCAGGCCAAAACTGCGCTGGTAGTTCAGCTGGAAATCCAGCTGCTTATCTCCGCCCCAGCCCACTGTCTCAGCCAGGCCGGGCGTTGTCGTACTCTGGCTTACACCCACGATACTCGTGTCCTGCAGCCCCCACTGATAAGGCGTATATTGTCTAACGTCATACATGTTGTACGAGGTAGAGTACACCTTGTTAGCATCGTAACTATAGGATTTTGTAAAGGTGGCCTTTGCGCTCAATCCGTTAAGGAAAGGCATTTTATAGGTGCCGCTCAGGGTGAAGACCGGTCTCAGGTAGTTATCTTTCGCATATCCCCCCTGTCCCTGGGTCACTGCTCCCATATTAGCGATCCACCCGTAACTGACCGGCTTTCCGCTGGTCGTAAACTCGGGCATATACGGCTGCCATATCAGCAATTTCTGGTAGAGGTCATAGACCTGGCCTGCCAAGCCACCCCCATTCCAGTTAGGCGAATTGGTGATGTTGTTATTAAGCGAGCCCCCGAAGAACAGCTGAAAGTCTTTGTTGACGTCCGCCGTAATATTCGCACGCAGGTTATACTTCTTGTAATCGAGTCCATTGAAAAACCCCTGCTGATCCGCATAGGAACCGCTTACAAAGTAACGGATCTTGTCGTTACCCCCTTCGATGGACAGGTTATGGGTAGCGGTATAGGGATTTCTGTACACGTATTTCAGGTTATTAAACCCATAACCGTAGCCGGCTCCATCAAAATTATGCGTCTGGAAATAATCGAGGTCCTGCTGACTCAGATCCGTACCGATGGGTCCGGAACCGGGATTGATCTGGTTATACAATTCACCCCATTGGACGGCATTCGTCAAGGCCTCATTCCTTCCCCTGACGTCCTTGCCGCTGTTGAAGCTATAGGTAATACGGGATTTCCCGGCCTTCCCCATCCGGGTGGTGACGACGATTACGCCGCCCGCGGCCCGGGAGCCATATGCTGCGGTGGTAGCGGCGTCCTTTAATACCGTTATGTTATCGATCTCAATAGGGCTGAGGTTGTTAAAATCCGTGGCGCTGCTGATCTTTCCGTCGATCACGTACAACACGGGCTGCGCATTCCAGGAATTGGCGGTGCGGATGGTGATGGTTGGAGCGACCTGACCGGGAGGACCGGCCGGAGTGGTTACCGTGACGCCGGGGAGCCTTCCTGCCAGGAGGTTTCCGGCAGAGGCCGTAGGTACCTCACGGTCCGACTCATCCAGCTTCGCGACTGCAACAGAACCTGTGAGGAGAGATTTCTTCTGCGTTACGTAACCGACGACTACCACGTCCTGCCCCTGGGTGGCGGATGGCTTCAGGGTTAATGTTACATCCGATTGTTTGCGGATGTCGACCTCCCGGGTTTCCATGCCCACGTAGGAGATCACTATCGTCTTGCTATTTTCCGGCACATCCAGGGAGAATTCTCCGTTTTGATCGGTTTTGGCTCCGATACCGGTTCCCTTTACCTGGACGGTGACGCCCTGTAACGGGTGTCCATCGGAATCGACCACCTTGCCTTTAATAGGCCTTTGCGATCTAACAATTGTTTTTGTAGTTGTTTTTGTAGGAAGTTCTCCCGCAAATGCCCGCGATGCGGGCGGGAGGGTGAGCAGTAAGGGAAAAACAACCCCTCCGAATAAGAGAGCCTTACCCAAGCAGTTTGGGTGGCGATGGCGCAACCTTCTCATTAGCATTTTAAATTTGATTGATGGTTAGCTAATCGGTTTTTAGCAAATCGTTGAATAAATCAGATCGAAATTGTTTTTTGTGCATACGTATGAGCATTGTAAAAGTAGATTGGACTGTCGCGCCGAACAAATGGTATCTTGACCAGTAATTCCGTTTTCTTGACCGTCGAATCGGGGGGCTGCAACGCGGTCAAAAGAGCATTGCTTTTGAGCAAAATCACATCGTTGTATTCCGGCACCACGGTCTACATTAGTAGTATGCAACAACATAATCGCCGCCAATTTCTGGGTCAGACAGTCCTTCTGGGAACCGGGCTTTTTCTCCCGGCGTCACTATTTCCCCTGGGGGCGGTATCCGCAACGTCTTCGGATGAGGATAGGTTGCGATTTCTGCAAGGGTTCGGGGCGAGGCTTACACCCTTTCTATATCGCTACAACGGTTCACAGCGCGTGGCGGCCCTACCCTTTCGTGGCCATAAACTCTCCAGTGATGGCGAGGCCTGGGAGTGTGTAGTCCAACAGGGCAAGACTCCGGCAAATGCGGATGCCATGGACATTCAGTTCAGCTTTACGCTGAAGAAGCGGGATGCGTTTTCTACGGGCGTGGCGGCTGTCTTCGATCTCGCCGATTGGAACCCGGAGATGTACGTCCTCATTCCGGCTTCGGTTTACAATGGCAATCGCAATCGCGTCGTAGACAGGAATTATGCCGCCGGCCTGGACCGTTCGGATCTTTACCGGAAGGACCTTCCCCTGACTACCGGCCCGCTCCCACAACTATCTCCTATGGAAGGAACGCCTTCGAAGCTGGAAGTATCGGTGTGCAATACGACGACTCCTGCCGTGGTCCTTTATAACAGAGCGTCGAAGCGCGCCTTTGTCGTGCTCACCGAACAAGGATCGGTTTTCGGCGATCACGGTTTCACCATAACGGAAAGTGCCGACAGAAAAAGCGCTTCGCTGGCTATTTGCGCCCCGGGCGTGCGGGAAAGAAAACCCCTTTTCGTCGGTTTCGAGGAGAGCCCGGACCGGGGCGCCCACTGGGCGCAAGGAAGCACCCTTACGCTTCGCCTGCGCGTCTATATTTTCGATGCGCCGGGCATTCCCGCCGTCCTTGACCGCTTCCACGCCGTAAGGAAGGACGTCACCGGCATGAACCATCCCAGGAACCTGATCCCGTTCTCTGAGGTCGTAGCCATGATGACCAAACGGATCGACCATCGTTTCTACAACGGGTCCCACTCCTTCTACTGCCCGGAGAATGCGACCTGGATATCCTATGGCTGGATCGGCGGGCTCATGGACACCTTTCCCATGCTGGTCCTGGGAGATCAATCCCATCTTGAACGGGTGATCCAAACCTTTGATTTTGCCATTCCGGGAGGACAGGGCCCCGCCGGTTATTTTTACGGCGCTACCGATCAGACCGGAAGAAACTTTGGAAGAGAGGGTTATGATGAGTATCCCGAAATCGTTTTGACGCGAAAGAACGCCGACCTCTTGTTCTGGTTGATCAAACAATTCCTGGTGCTAAAGGTGCAAGGCCGCGGAAACGCTATCAAGCCCGAATGGGAAACGGGTGTCCGGCGCCTCGCGGACGCTTTTGTCAACACCTGGCGCCAGGAGGGCCAATGGGGCAATTTTTTAAACAACCGGACGGGCGGGATTGCGGTATACAATACGACCAGCGGCGCTATGGCCATCGGCGGCCTGGCGTTGGCTTCCGCTTATTACGATCATCCTCCTTATTTGCAGCTAGCTTCCGAAGCCGCGCTCTTCTATTACGACAGGGACTTCCAGGCATTGGGCATGACCACCGGCGGTTGCGCGGATATCCTGCAAAATGCGGATTCCGAAACAGCATCCGGTCTGATGACGGCCCTGATGGCGCTCTATGAAATTACCGGCGATGGCCAGTGGCTGGAGAGATCGAGCCACCTTGCGCATCTGCTCGCTACCTGGACAGTTTCTTTTGATTACCAATTGCCCCCGGATACGGAACTGGGCCGGTTGGGTGCCAAGCTTACCGGGGCCGTATGGGCCAGCACCCAGAACAAACACGCCGCGCCCGGTATCTGCACCTCCTCCGGCGACCCGCTTTTCCGCATCTACAGAGCCACCGGAGATACCCGCTACGCCCAACTGCTGCACGACATCATCCATGCGCATGCAGAAGGGATACGTGCCGACGGCACCATCACGGAACGACTCAACTATTGCGATGCGGACGGTACGCGGGGTTTCCGCGGCGCACCGGGCTCCACGGGATGGAATGAGCTCAACGGTATTCTCATGGCAATGGAGATCCCCGGTATTTACGTGCGTGTCGACACCGGCGTGATCTATGTATTTGACCACGTCGTCGCGCGGATACTCCGCCGGGACGGTGCCAGCGCGGATATCGAGATCACTAATCCCACGCCTTTTAGGGCCGACATCAGCCTGCTGGTGGAAAATGCGCAGCTTTCCGAAAAGCCGCTTGGTTACACCACATTCCTCTCCTGGCCAAAGATAATCGTAGATGCCGGCGAGACGCGTGTGACCACCGTGACCATGGGTTGTTTTTCCCAGGAGTACCGGACATCGTCTTTTGTGATGCAGTTAAATGACAAGGGACAGGTGACCTCCTTTCAACACAATGGCATCCAATACGCCGCCATTAATAACCCCGGCTGGTTATTGCAGATCGTGAATAAAGGCGATACCCTCCAGCCGGTCAAAGCCGTTTTTGGCAAAGGCAATATTCACCTGACTTATCCTGATGGGACGATCGCGGATGTAAAAGTAACGCTCAGGAGATCCTATATCACTTTAGTCCTTCTGGCCATCAACAAAGCCGTGGATGCCGTCAAGTGGGGCCCATTCAATACCAGCATTTCGGATACTATCGGTAACACCGTGGGCGTTGTCCGATCGGGGGCATATGCCATCGGGCTCCAATGCCTGAACAAAAAGACAACGGGCGGGCAATTGAGCAATGAAGAAGGGGCAATTTTCGATAGGGGCACGACAGCTGTGGCAAAACCTTTTGGTTCTTCGCTGCAGGCATTCACGATCAATCGCAGCCACGACCGGAAAATAAGCGTCTGGGGGCAGTGGCCTGATGTTCCGGTAAAAGGCATTCCTGATGGAGACGTT
The DNA here is from genome assembly GCA_035946435.1 of Puia sp. Taxonomy (GTDB): domain Bacteria; phylum Bacteroidota; class Bacteroidia; order Chitinophagales; family Chitinophagaceae; genus Puia. The sequence goes on from DASYZH010000405.1 coordinate 18,529, forward strand.
TCCGGTTCGGCTATCGCGATTTTCGGTTCGGAACCGGCAAACGTTCTGGCTGTTATCAAATCGATCACGCAGGAGGAAGGCCTGCCTTATGCCCAGTGGAAGGGACAATGGATAAAACAGTCCGATGAAGTTGGGCGACCCTACATGATCACGACATTTTCGGAGTCGGATATCGATACTTTTCTACTCTGTGCGAAAGAAATGGGGATGGCCGGCGTTTATCACGAAGGGCCGTTTGAAACATGGGGGCATTTTGTTTTGAATCAGACGTTGTTCCCGCATGGGATCAGCGGCTTCAAGGCCTGTGTTGAAAAAGCCCATGCGATGGGGCTCCGGCTGGGCTTTCACACGCTCAGCAATTTTATTACGACCAATGATCCCTTTGTAACGCCAAAGCCCGATCCCCGGCTTGCATTAGCCGGCAGCAGCGAGCTTATAGAAAATGTTTCTGCGGATGCGACGGAGATCCTGGTGAAGGACAATCATTATTTCCAATTAAAGAGTGCTTTAAACAGCATCCGCATCGGGGAAGAAATCATCCGGTATGCATCTGTTACCGACCAACCGCCTTTCCGGCTTACCGGCTGTGTACGCGGGGCTTTTGGCACGAATCGTA
>DASYZH010000406.1:0-12128 GCA_035946435.1 Puia sp.
TCGGTAACACAATACGCAGCATTGCTTTTCTGACCCCAGAACATGCCTTCGTCCGGCTTAAGCCGGGTCGTTTCAATCCCCAAAGGCCCGATGCCTACGGGATACAAGATGCCATCCGGGATCGAAGTAAGATTGCCGGAATAAAACCTCCCCCTCGGCATGAATGCGATCAGCGGGGCGTCATAGGGCAGTGCCTGTTGCAAATGATTGGAAGAATACAAAGCGTAAAATGGCGCACTGTAGTTGTAGTTCAGATGATAGTCGCCATTCCACGCAGGTATCTCTTTAGTGATCCAGGATCCGAAAATACCCGGCGGAAATTTCGGATCGCGGCAGCAAGCGGCCATATTGTACTGTGATCTGTAATATTGGTGTTCGATGAGCGAATCCCCGATGTCAACAAAACTTTCGTTCCAAAAAGAACGCCACCACGACCTATGCTTTTCTATCGTTCCCAAAATGGATTGGTTTGTGATATTTCGCACGGTCTCCATTACCCGTTGTAAGGGATCGGGGCCCTTAAACCTGCTGCTCAAAGCGCAGACTATACTGATCCTTTTGCCGGGGGCCAGCTTGAACCTATCACCGGTGCTGCCTACGATCTTACAAGCCGCCGTAGCGATGGTGGCCGTATCGACCTCTTTTACAAAGCCGCGGAGTAACCACTGGACGCCGCCTGCGGTGCGACCCGTCGAGGTTGTATCCGGGAACCTGTCCTTAGCCTGCAGTTGATCGCTATCCGGGAGGCTCAATTCCACACTGCCAACCATTTCGGCTTTGCCGTTATTCGTAATGTCGATGAGTAACAGATCTTGGGTGGCTGCCACTATTGACCGCATCCGGATGATCGTATCGCCTTTGGAAAATGTGGCATTCGTAGTGGCGGTATATAAATCCTGTTCAATTTTATAACCCGCGCCTTTGAGCGCGGGTATGTGGATACGTAAACTTCCCAGTGCCGCCGGAAAGGAGGTATTGAGGCCTGATTTTAAGCGCCAGAAATCATTACGGGCTAAATAATAAGTCTGGCTTTCAGGATCGCCTGCGATGGCGACCGCGGTAAAACCGTTACCCAACAGGGGGGCATCAACGGAAAAGGTCGACGGGATGCGAGATGGCGCGGCAATAAAAATGTTCCGGTACCTGCTTACGACGTCGCTCGCCTGCCGCGTCTGGCCCAGGGCCATACCTGGCGCTATCGATAACAGGAAAATCATCATTCTTTTCAACTGGCACCCTGTTTGTGTTAACTAAAAAAATAAATGCGAATAAGGTTCATTGCAAAATGATCCATCCGCCCTTGCCCGGCGGCACCTGGATATCCGCCAGGTCGCCATAGGTATGCTCTTCCTGTAGCCCCGCGACAGCCGGTGCGACGATCGTCACCTGCTTCGGGTCCAGGTGCAGGGCTTTCCAGTCCACATCGAGACGGATATGAACCTCCCCGGGTGCCCAACTGGCGTAAGCGATCATTACCTTACCCGCCTGCTGGTAGACCGTGACCTTTACGTCGTCGCGGTTGCTTCTTACGGGGCAGGAAGGATCCCAATAACCCAGCATCCGGGAAGCCTTTATGCCAAATACATCCCACAGGCGCCAGAGCGCACTGGGGTCGCAACCCGTCCAGCCAAGCCGGTTGGTCATCCCATAGAGCATTCCGCGATAGGCATTTCCCCCATTATTGAGCATTTCGCCGAATAGGCCAAACGGGATACCGGATACTTCCACGAGCCAGTAGTCCGGATCCTCGTTGTAATTGTATCCCTCACCCAGCCAGAGGCTATTGAGGAAGGGGAAAAGTTCCATGTATTGATTTGCGGGGCTGTTCAACCCATAGGTGGGCGAGAAGTTGTTGCCTGAATGCATATCGATGAGACAGCTGTCGGCGGCCCTGTCCATGACCTTCCGGACGCGTTTCATGATCTCCCGGTCGAATCCCACCCCGTCCAGATAGATACCTCTCACGCCGGCATCGCGGATGAGCCAGTTCAACCCTTCGAGGTAGTAGTTGTGGAGACGGGAAAGCCCCTGGGTGCGGATGGCCATGTCGTAGTCTCCGCCGGGAAGCGGGGTATGCCAGGCGGCATCGTAGCGCGTGCCGAGGTGTTCCACCAGCCAGGAGCCGCCGGTGCAATACAAGTTGCCACCCGTCCCGTCGTCGGCAAACTGATCGGCGACCTGGGAACCCAGACCTGGCGTAAAGATCTCGTCCCCCAGGCTCCGGAAGGCCCAGAGCTCGGGAGTCCGGTTGCTCAATTCCCGCACGGTATAGTAGACTTTGGTCCGTATGCCAAGCGCCCTATTGACCGCTGTATAATGTCTTAACGTGTCGATCGCGACAAAGGGATAGTTGATATACGGATTCAGGACATTGCCCTGGTGGACGTTCATGATATTGGCGCCTTTAGCCAGGGCTTCCTTCCTCCAGCTATCTATCGGGGGGTCTGCCTGGAAATACCGTTCGTTCCAGTGCGCGGGATCCAGCAATTTTACCGGGGTGATCAGCAGTCCGAAGTTGAAGTGCAGGGTTTGCCCTTGGGCGATGTGTCGTTTTCCTGTAAAAGCGGTAAATAAGACTTCGTCGGTGTGTGTCTCCAGGGTCGCGCCACCGAGCCCGTCATTGCTCCAGTCCTTATAGGTTCCCGTCTTGTCGAAATTGGTCATCGTCCAATCCGGGGTTTCGTTTTTGAGCTTGCACTGTAACCCTGCATTGACACCGCCCAGCCATAACATGTTGTTGGCTTTGCTCTTTTCCCATTTCCAGTCCCAATGATCCGGGCGCTTGCCGCCTTTGCACCCCAGGCCCATGATATAGGTGGCCGCCGAGGGGGCGTAGGGGATCTGCAGCCGGATGTCATCCAGGTCCATGTCCTTCGTGGCGGTTAGGGTTAGCTGATAGTTGACGTATCCGTCGCATTCCATCCCTGCGCCGATCTGCATTTGCAGGCCATCGCTTTCGAGGTGTGTTGTCCATTGGACTATTCCCGCTGCTTTTTTAGTGACCGCCGGCTTTGAGCTCTTCCAGGGCAGGTTCTTGCCTCCTTTGATTGCCCTGATCTGTATCGCACCGGCGAGGACGTTTTTTGCCGGGCCGCCGGCCGATGCATTGGCCCCTTCGAAGGTGCTGGTGATCTTTTCGGGCAGGCCATACCGGTCGAACCACAGGGTCCTTCCGAGGACATGAACGGCGTTTCCCTCCAGCGAGACGGGAGTAAAGGGTTTGATCACGCTGTCGTCAATGCCAATGTCGGAATCGAGCCAGTTTAAACGGGCCATCCGGAAAAGATCGTCATATCCCCGCTGCGCGGCGATACCGTCCTGCACGCGCAAACGGATATGTACCCGCCGGGAGCTTATGCCCCGGGCGCCTACCGTCACTTCACCGTTGTAGGTACCCGGCCGCAGGTCCCTGCCCAAGTCTATGCCTATCCAAAGCGACTGCACCTTGCCTTTAGGCACATTCACCGTTTTGGTAAAGGGCTTCCCTTCCCAATCGCGGCCACCCAAATTAAAACAGCGCATGACCGATGCCGGTATACGGCCGCCCTGTTCGCCGACGAGGTCTGAAAAGGACAGCTTTACCGCTTGCATGTCCTTGCAGGCGGCATATATCCCCAACTGATAGACATAGAACTCATTCCTTAATGCCGTCCCGTTAAAACCGGCGCCCGCTCCGCGTTGCACCCAGCAGCGGGGAAGATCATTTTCCATGCGCACCGGCTGTTTCCGATCTTCGGGGAAGACCAGGAAATCGGCACCCTTATTGGCCGCCAGGAGGCTGTCCACTTCCTTCCGGGTGGCGATGACTTCCATGGGATCGAAGCTGTCGAAATTGTCGACGGATTCAAAACGGAGCACGGCAGCTTCCGGGCAGCGGGTTGCTGCGTCGTTCCCCAAGGACCGTTCCCAGGCGGAATCATAAGCTGTCCGGGCATCCCGGTAAACCGTATTGGGGAAATACCAGCTGCCCGTCGAGCGGTAAGGCAGATAGTAAAAATAATAGCGTCCTTTACCCGTTGCCGGTTCGAATATAAAGTCCCCGGCTTCACGATCGACTGCCAGCGCATATACATGCGTTACTCTTCGCCCGGAGCTGGCGTCGACCACGAAGACTGCTTTGCCTGTGGGGTCGTCCTTCCGCCGCCAGGGGAGGTGTACATGCACCGCCGGCGCATCGGCATCTACTTCAACGACTGCGCGATGGTTCCCCCATTCCTGCCGGTCCCAGGCTTGCTGTGCCCGGAGCCCGGCGGCCCCCATGAGCAACGAGAGGAATAGCACCGTATGTTTTTTATAGAACATTTTCGAAATTGAAGTTAATATCCCGGCGCCCTCGATAGCCGTTGGTATAGCACCGGATTATTCCCCTGCGCATCCACGCGGTAAAGGTCCCAGGTATCGGCGTCGACCTGCCGGAGGTGGAAAAAGTTTGTAGTGTCGGCGAGCTCTTTTTTGAGTCTTGACGGGAAGGCCGCCGCGGCCCTGGCATTTTCCCAGGTCCGGATGGCGGAGAAAATGGGGTATTTCACCGGGCAGGATTCCACGTCTTTCTGCCGGAGATCCAGCATATACGTGACGCCCACTCCCACGGACACCGCTTCCAGGTTTTCAAACTGCTGCACGGTGGACGAAGGCCCTATGCCGTAAGTGATTCCGAAAGTAGCGGGGAAATAATTGGCGAACGCCACATTCCGGATGTCCTTCCCTTCGATGCCCCAGCTCCGGTGTACCGGGTCGTACATATTTTTGCCGCCGCCTACATTCCACACGCTTTGATAGTGCCAGGAGCCCTCGCTAAGGGTGGCGCCCATGATGCGCAGATAGGGAATGCCGCCTTCGGCCGCCCGGTGGAACAGCACCCGGTGAAACCGTTTCACCGAATAGGAACCCATCGCCTGGTCGAAGAGGAATTCTTCGCCGTCCCAATCGATATAATGGATGCCGTTCTTTATGCTGACGTCGGCATAGTAGGCCGCGATGGAATCCTGCAAATCGATATCCGGGATCAGGCCGGCATACCCACCGCCGCAGGTTGCCTGCAGCTTGTAGATCGTATCTCCTTGGGTGTGTGCGGCGGCGCTGGTTTTCCAGTACCCCCTGGTCACCTGTTGCAACCTGTAGGGCGGAGTACGGCTTACTCCCAAATAGTGAATAAGTTCCTTGCCTATTTTAATAATATTCAAATCCGGATCGTGCCCTTCGGCGGGCCCGGTCTCGTTCAAATAGGTAGGGTCGGTGACTGTTATAACTGTATCGGCTCCGCCGATATCCTTGGCCAGGATCTTTTTGAGCAGCACGCATAGGCTGTCGCTGGGAGGATCCGCGTCCTTTGTTCCCGGGCCGAGCGCCGTCGTCACGGTGTGGCGCCCGAGGTCGATGCCAAGGGGGTTGGTGAGATGCGAAAATTGTTTGTGCGTCTTGTTACCTGCCGTGAAATGAAACGGAAATTTCGTGGGGGGGTTACCGTCTATATATCCATCGTCTCCCCTGTGAGGCCAAAAGTAGGGCAGGTCTTCGGCCTGGATCGCTTTAAATCCCAGCTGGCTCACGTAGGAGATCGTGCTGTCGAACAGTCTGCCGGAGGTGGAGACATCCGGGGTATACCGTGCCGGGTCTTTCACCCATACTTTGCTCTTGCTGCCATTGAAGGCATAGGCCGGGTAAGGCAGGCCTTCGTCAAGCACGATCTTTTTTATGACCCCAAGCAGCGCCACGCTGTCGGGGCAGCCATAGAAAGCGATGGCAGATCCTTTAATATCCACGGATGGAACGGCCTGGACGTCCTGGTGATTGGCCGCGTTGGCAGGCAATTGCGTGGGGGAGAAATCATAGATGGATCGGCCCTTCCGCCTGTCCGTCGCATGGTAACAGATCGATATCCGGCCCAGGCTATCCACCCATGCCGCATCGCCGTATAACATTCGGAAGTATTCTTCCGGGTGAGAATAAAAGGCAACGTCATTTATTCCGTCGCCCCCGACCGAAAAGTTCTCTCCTTCAAAAAGACCCTTTGGCAAGGGGAACCTATGGGCGTCGGGTGTATGAATGATGTATTGGAAGGGCACATGATCTGCAGCGGGTCCGCCCACGGTGGTATCGTTCAGCGCCAGGACGCCAATCGCAAAATTTCCTGTCTCGCTGGTATCCCGGGCGACACCGATGATCTCGCCGAACAAATTAGTGATGTTCGTATGATAAGGCCCCCACTGGGCGCCGTCCACCCCATGGCGAGGCACGACATCCTGCAAGACAAATTTGAAGTAAAGATCGTGAACCGTGGAGATCCTCACGGTTGCTACGGAACCGTTGGAGTATCGTAACCGCACCGTATTGCCGGTCCGGTTATAGACTGCGCTTACCGGATAATAATACAGCTTTTTTTTGCTGTCAAACAAACATAGCAACGACGACGGCTTGTCCGCCGGGCTAAATTGCCGTCGGGGCGATACGGACGTGTTCACCATGCTGGTGATATAACCCTTTCCATTCAGGGTCATTGAAAAATACCGGGAGCTCAGCGTTAGTTGGGCGTCGGCACCGTACGAGAACAGAAGGAAAACCAGTATCAATGATTTGTTCATAAGCAAAATTGTGCAGGATTGTCCCGAACAGACAGGAAAAAGTCCCGGCATGGACATGCCGGGAGCCATTCACCAAACCTTGTTCAGGTTAAAAAACTGTATTTGACTGTAAAACCAATATCCAATTGACATGGCAATTTGGGCTTATTTGTGCCGTCAAACAACCACTATTTTGATCATAAGCTCCGCTATTTTGCCATAACAACAAGTCCCGGCGTGGACACGCCGGGACTGATTACAAAAACCACTGCTGTCATTTAAGAATTATCGATAAGGGTTGATATGCCTTCACCAGGGCCTCGATCCGGCCGGAAGCCGCCGGAAAAACTTTACCGGAAGCCTGGCCCCGCAGATCACAGAATTGGGCCGTGGAAAAAGCGTTTCCCGCCGGAAGAATGATCGAGCATTTGCCCGACTCACCCGCTTGTTCCCATAGCCGCAGGATCATTCCTTCGCCGTCCGGATTTTTACCGAATGCCGTCACCACGATCCCCTTCCTGGACAATTGGATCCCCGTGGCTGTCGGGGGTAGCGTGCCTCCGTCTCCGTAAGCCATTACCGCTTTCAACGGGTTGCGGGACTCCTCCGCCGGGGTGATGATCGACCTTTCGTTATTAAAGTGCTCCACACTCCAGAGATCCAGTCTGGCCGACCAGGAACCTTCGATCCATTCGGTAAAATTGGTGCTCCATACATTGTTGTAGAGGTTGACGAATACATTGGGCTTTTCCGGAGCGAAATAACCCGAATACTTCCAAAGACCCGGTCTGTCCAGGCTTACGCCCGGTGCATCCGGCGCGGAGAACCCAAATCCTTTTCCTGTGCTGTCGATGACGGCCATGCCGGTATTCAAAAAGAAATAGTCAAAATTGCTGCCCTTGACAAAGTCCTTCACCGGATCGACTACGGCGCCCAGACGGCCCGCCCTGAACGAAGGGTGATCGACATTGAACGGCAGACTTATCCATCCGGCTTCGGGCCAGGGCTCCGCTGGCTTGCCGTTGATGGCCCATTCCAGCCCGATGCGCGGTTCATGCGCCGGCAGCGTCACCGTAATACTGTAGTCATGGGGAATGTTTTCGGAAGGAGCGAAGATCATCGTAGCCCGTATGCCGGTGACGTCTCTGGAATACACTATTCTCGCTTGTCCGCCCATTGCCGTGACATGCGGCCCCGGCGTAAGGTTCGGCCGGCCCAGCTCGGCATCCGCCCAACCAGCGCCACCCTTGACATAGGCGTGCGTATAGGCTTTCGCGTCGTCTTTACTGAACCGTTCATAGAGATATTGACCGAATCCATATTGGCTATGGGTATCGACCATTTCCCTGCCCGTGCGCTTATCGACGATCGAGCTGATCGCTCCCCTCGTCGGATCAAACCGGATCGAATAGTATAGGTTTTCAATGCGGTTATCCGCCTCATCCAACACCAGGCCATCGTCGAAGGCAATATCCGCATCCTTGATCAGCTGGTAGGTGCGATAGCCCATCGCGGGTATATTTTTGGCGTAGAAACGGAGGACATTGTCCTTGTTAGCCAGGGGAAACAATTCTCCCGTTTGGATATCCTTCATGACTAGCCCTTGATTCCATTGGCTGCTTTCCCTGATGGTCACCATTCCATTCCTTATCCAGGGCAAAGGGTTGAACACCATGATCCGCCCGCCTTTTACTGCTATGTGCGCCGCCATTTGGGTCAGCTGATGCGTCAGTGAAGGAACGACGATCTTTTCGGCGTCGAATTCCCGGTCTCCCTTTTCTTTCCAGGATCGTTCGATACCATCGTAGACACCTTGCGCCCGGGCCATCCTGAACGCGTCGCCATAGGCCCAGATGCCGCTATGCCCATGGCTCATGGCTGTTCCGAACGTATGTTCATCGAACAGCAGCTCGTTGGTATAGGCATCGGAAACTTCGCGGGCGATATCCGATCCGCCCCCCGTCCAAAGTTTATACAGCGTATTGGCCGATTCCAATGCAAAAAGATCGGTGCTCACGTGTCTCGAACCTTTTACTTCCCTTGGCATCGACATAAACCCGTGGATCCAGGTATCGGGCATATCGCCACGCACCACGGGTAATTCCGGGTGCTCCTTCATGATGTCATCATAGAAATCGGAGATCCGTCCTATGCGGATGGTTGCATTGGGCGCCAGCTTATGCGCTTTTTCGATGAGCTCTTGCATATCCTGGTAAGTTGGGGGCCCCTGGTTGTCGTTGTGGAACATGATGGCCAGCCAGGTCTTGTATTTCCAGCCGGCGGGGGGCATCAGCTGTGTGCCGTAATAAATGGGGTAATAAAAGGTCATGAGTCTCGAACCATCCGGGCCTTCCCACCAGAACAGCATCGGCACTTCCGGTGAATTGGATGCCGGATTACAGCCGATATGCAGGATATCGACCCCTGAATGTTTCAGCAGGGTGGGCAGGAACCAGGAATGACAGGGAACGTCCGTTTGTTTGGCGTCCCGCGGCAGCGGCAAATGGTATTCGCGGGCCAGCGTGGACGAGATGTTCATCCCGCGGACCATCATCTCCGGATCGCAGGATTCGGTCTCCATATTGAAGGGCAAAGCATGAAACACCAGGTTGCCGTTCACCAGCGATGTCTCCAGCTTTGACTTTAGTCCGGGCGTCGCCCGGTCGAGGACCTCCTGCATCGGCCATCCCGCTACCGTCCAGACAAATTGTTTTCCCGGTGGCTGATCCTTTGTCCTATCGATCAAGGCCTGCGCTTCGGGGAAATTGACCTCGCTGTATGTCTGCAGGACACCTTCCGCATAATCGGTGTATCCTATATCGTGATGGGACTTGAATACGAAGATGATCTCTTTTAAAGCGGTGTCGGGCACATCCTTTGGCGCCCATCCGGGCTGATCCTGGGCATAACAAAAGGCGTCAACCAAGAACAAAAGCAGCGGCAATGGCAAGCACTTTTTTCGCATAGCAGATGATTAGCTCGAAGCTCGAAACATTTTAACGTGGCAACAACTCCTGGCTTGACCGTTTTCGATGCTATTTTAACTGGCTTTGGGCTTCCTGGTCAGCGTGTTGGAGGGTTTGGGCCCAGGCCAGTTTTTCTTTAAAGCTCGAAAGCCGGTGGAGAAAGAGAGAATATCCAGTCTCGTTCTTTTCTTCCTTATCGAAGCATTGGAACCGGAACTCGTAGCAGTCGTCGAGGATCTGGGCGTATTTGATGAATCGCCGGAGCTCGTAGCAATTGCCGAGGATCATGCAAAGCTCCATTTCCAGGGCGGGTAGGATGTCTTCGTCGCGGGTAAGGACATACATGTGGTCGATGGGGCCGGGGTCCCACCCCTGTTCTTTTTCGGCGCTGAAAATGTAGGTGTCGCCGGGTGTGATGATGCCGGAGATGTGGATGTTTTTTAAGATCGGGTGCATAATGGCTACATTAATAAGGTTTGTGTGTGTGGGTGTGTGGGTGTTGGGTGTTTGGCAAAGCTATTTCGGTTTGTGCGAAACCCCGGTGACAAATGTCAAGTGGTTTGGGATTCTATGACAAGGTGTGCCAATTCGGGCGAATTTTTGATCCGGGTGAGCTCGGATCTGGTGAGGGTCTCTATCTCCATGCGGATGCGGTGAAAGTTTTCCGTCAGCTCTTCGGGGGTAGTTTCCCGCGTGGTGGGGAGGGGTTGGTAGTCATTGGTCTCCTGCGCCAGGGCTGCGGGGTCGTTGATGAGGCGGCAGCAGAAGGTTTTGATGGCGATGGGTTGTGTCGGGGTGTCGGCGACCATACCGACGAATTCACCGGAGCTGAGGGCGGCGATACGATTGACAGGGACTGCGTATTCCAATTGGGTCGATTGGGTAATATGGAGATCATCGAAAGTCGTAGTGAGGCTTTCGCGGTCCTGCATCGTCTTGCCGAAGCGGTCCGACAGGAGCTTTGCGGTATCGCCGCTGGTCTGGCCGGTGATGATATTCCCGCAAGTATTGAGGATCACTTCGGCGAAGTCCCTGCCATAGGCGAGGTTGAGCTGGCTGGCGTGTTGGGTGCAGATGGTAATGGCCATTTTGTTGGAGCGACCGGTAGCCAGGGATCTGGTGATCGTATGCACTTTGACGGTGCTGAATTCGTCGAAGATCTCGGCGAGGGGGTGTTGGTGTTTTTTGTTGGCGAGACGGTTGATGGTATTGATGTATGCTGCGATCATGGGGCCATAGGTCTCCGTCTTTTGGGGGTTGCTGCCGATGGTGAGCAGCTTGGGCGCCTCGGGGTTGTTGAGATCCAGGCTGAAATCATCGCCCGACATTATATAATATATGCTGGGGGATGAAAGCCTTGCCAGGTGGATGGCGGCGGAGGCGATCTGGCCTTCCAGCTGTTTGGGGGCGTTTTCCAGGGCATTGACGAAGGGCGTCAGGAGGGCCCGGAGCTCAGGCTCGGCACGGAGGATCGTGAAGAGGTTTCTATAGGGCACCTGGGCCAGCTCGATGACGTGCGGCCAGGAGCAGTAGCGGCCGTTTTCGTACAGCCGCAGGAACCAGATGAGGGCCTGGACAAAGTTGATGGCCGAGTCGAGGAAGAACTCGCCGTGTTTTGTCGATCCTTCGGTGGTCATGCCGTGGATCACCGCGCGGGCGGCTTCGCCGGCATCCTGCAGATCGTGCAGCGTCGAGGGGTGGAGGGGGTTGCAGCGGTGAGAGTGGTCGAGGTCGCCGAAATGGAGGTTGTAATAGCTTGTTTGCGGCGGATATTTGTCGCGATTGTCGAGGAAATGATTGTAGACTATTCTCGACAGATCGTCGTATTTGAAATCGTAGACCAGAAGGGCAAAACCTTTTTTTATGTATTGTTTGATCAGGGGTTCGACGAGAAACCAGGTCTTACCCGAGCCTGGTGATCCCAGGATCAGCGTGCCGCGGAAAGGGTCGATGATATTGATCCAGCTGTTGTGGAGCTGGTTTTCGTGATAGTATCGGGCTTTCAGGTTGAGGGAGTAGTCGTTTTCCAGGAGCCGTTCTTCCTGGGGGAAGGACTCGTGGAGTCGGTTGAAGGTATCTTTATCGGGTTTGCGCCAGATGATACGCGAGAGATAGGCGCCGGCATAGAGGATCAGCAGGTAGCCGGCGGTGGTGAAAATAAAGTATGGTGCCGGGTATTCGGTGAACAGGCTGGTTATTGCGTAGAGCACTATGCCTGCCATTAGATATTTCAGGCCTTTGGCGGGGGTATATGTGGGCTCCTTCGCGCCCCGGGCGCCGAGGAGGGAGACCAGGAGGAGGCCGAGGGCGATGGCTTTTGTTTTGAGCGGGCTATCTATTGGGGGAGTGTCTAATATGGTCGTCAGGAGCCGGTCGATGATGGGGTTTTGCTGCTGCCAGGACTGACATTCCGGGCAGCTGGTGGCGTAATAGTGCAGCATCAGGACGATGATGCTGGCGAAGCGGAGTCCTTCGAGCATGCTGTGGAGGTGGCGTTGGTCTTCGCCGGTGTGCTGGGTCATATAGTGGTTTTAGAGGTCGAGGCCGAGATCGGGTTTTTGTTTTTGGTGGTGGGCGGGGGAGTGGTGTTGGCTCGGAGCTT
>DASYZH010000407.1:0-5890 GCA_035946435.1 Puia sp.
TTTATCGAAATAGTGTCTGTACGCCCAGCCGAAGATCAGCGGGAATACCCAAAGTGAAAAGACCATTGCGCTCAGGATACCGCCGATCACTACCCGTGCCAGGGGCCGCGAGCTCTCGGAACCGATACCATGGGAGACGGCGGCAGGCAACAAGCCGATAGCCGCCATCAAAGCCGTCATCATCACCGGCCGGACCCTCGCCCGGACACCCATGCGGATCGCATCATGCAACAGACCCAATTTACTCTGCACCTTCGGCGCCCCTTCCTCATGCTGTTCCATCTTCTCCAGATCGTAATAGAAAGAGCTCCCGCCACCGCCCGTAGCATGCGCCAGGTTCTCCTTGAACATGGTGATCAGGATGATGCCGTCCTGGATACAGATACCAAAAAGGGCTATGAAACCGATCCCCGCGCTGATACTGAAATTCGTACTCGTGAGGTGGAGCATCACCATCCCGCCCGCGATGGCAAACGGCACGTTGATGAATACCAGCAGCGAATCTTTGAAATTACCGAACATGCTGAACAGCAGGATAAAGATCAGGCTCAGGCTTATCGGCACCACTTCAGCCAGCCTTTTCTGCGCCCGCTGCTGGTTCTCGAAATCCCCCTGGAAGGCCATCGAATAGCCACGCTTGAGGTGCACCTTTTCCGCGACCTTCTTTTGCGCTTCTGCGATGGTGCTGCCCATGTCCCGGCCGCGGATCGAGAACTTGAGCGCCGCATACCGGATATTGTCATCCCGGTAGATCAGCGAAGCGCCGGTGCGCTCGGTGACCGTGGCAATCTCTTTTATCGGCACGCGGGAACCGCTCATCGTCGGCACCAGCAGGTTCCCGATCTGTTCCGGGGTCCGCCGGTACTCTTCCGGCAACCGCACCCGGATATCGAAGGTCTTGATGCCTTCATACAAGGTGCTGGCGGGAACGCCACCAATGCCCAGACCGCCGATGGCCATGCTGATCACCGCGTTCGCCTGGTTCGTCGCCACGCCATAGAAGGCCATCTTCGACTGGTCCAGGCTGATATCCAATTCGGGCTGACCGATATTGTGCATGATGCCAAGATCTTCGATCCCCTTGATGTCCTTCAGCACATTGAAATACTCCTGCAGTTTCCCTTCCATATAGTTCAGCGAGTCACCATAGATCTTCAGACAGATGCTCCCTTTAACTCCCGAAACGGCCTCCTCTACGTTATCCATGATGGGCTGCGAGAAGTTCAGATTGGTCCCGGGGATCACGGACAAGGCCTTGTTCATCTGTGCGATGAGCTCTTCCTTGCTGATATGCGGGTTCCAGGCACCCTCGGGGAACATCAGGATATCGAATTCGTTATTATAGTAGCCGGTGACATCCGTGCCATCGTCGGGGCGGCCCGTTTGCGAGACGCAATACTGCACCTGCGGGAATTGCATCACGATATCCCGGACCTGTTTGGCGACCTCCACCGATTTATTCAATCCCGTACTATAGTTGGTCTGGACACGCAGCCAGATACTTCCTTCGTCGAGCTGCGGCAGGAATTCCGACCCCAGCCATTTAAAGGAATAGATGCCGAAAAAACACACCACCAAGGCCACCGGGACAACGAGCTCCTTGCGTTTGAAGCACCACTCGAAACCCCGCACCATCGCATTCATCATCGGCTCGACAATGGGGTTGTGCTTTTCGGTGACATTCTTTTTCATCAGCAGGCTGATCAGCACAGGCACCAGGGTCAGGGTCGTTATGAGCGAGCCCAGCAACGCGAAGCTCAGCGTATACGCCAGCGGCGAGAACATCTTGCCTTCCACCTTCTGGAAGGAGAAGATCGGCAGCAACGCGGTGATGATGATCACGTTGAGATAGAAGGGTCGTTTGCCGATCTCGGCCGCAGCTCGTTTGATGAGGCCCAATTTGCTCATCTTATTGAAGCGCTCCATCCCCATGCTCTTGGCTTTGTGGTCGAGTATCACGAAGATGCCCTCCACCATCACGATGGTCCCGTCCAATATAATTCCGAAGTCCACTGCCCCCAGTGACAGCAGGTTGGCGCTCATGCCCATCAGGTGCAGACAGATAAAGGCGAATAACAAGGATATAGGAATGATCACCGCGACTACCGCCGTCGCCCGCCAGTCAAAGAGGAACAGCGAGATCAGGACCACCACGAGCAGTATGCCTTCCACCAGGTTGTGCAATACCGTGTGGGTCGCATAGGAGATCAGATCCGTGCGGTCGTAATAGGGCACGATCTTGGTATCCGCCGGCAGCAGGTAATCGTTCATATATTTGACCTTCGCCTCGATGCCCTTGACCACCTCGGAAGGGTTCTCCCCTTTTCGCATCACGATGATGGCCTCCACCACGTCGTCCTGCTTAGTCACCGTATCCTTCCCGTCCGGCTCTTTGATCCTGTCCGCCCGTGTGATCCAGCCCAGACGCGGCACATTGGAGATCTCCACGGTCGCCACATCCTTGACCAGCAACGGTACATTATTGACATTCTGGATGATGATGTTCTTGATCTGTTCCACATCGTTGACCAGGCCGATGCCCCGCACCACAAATGCCTGATCGTTCTGGAAGATCATATCCCCACCCACATTGATATTGGTGTTCTGAACGGCGTTGAAGACATCCAGTGGCGTCAATCCCAGGTTGGTGAGCTTCCCCGGATCGACCTTGATCTCGAAGGTCTTGGTCTTCCCGCCAAAGCTGTTGATGTCCCCTACCCCTTGCACGGACCGTAGCTGCCGGTCGATCACCCAGTCCTGGATGGTCTTCAGCTCGCGGACGTCGCGGAAGGTGCTTTTCAGCGTATACCGGTATAGCTCACCCGTGGGGCCGGTGGGCGGCTGGACCGAGGGCTGAATATTCGGCGGGATAGCGGCATTGGGCAACAGGTTCATCACCTGCTGCCGCGCCGCGGGGTCTTTGACATCATCATCGAAAATGATCTTCACATAGGAAAGCCCGAAAATACTTGTGCTCCGCAGGCTGATCTTCTGCTGCACCGGGTTCATGGCGATCTCGATGGGGATCGTCACGAACTTCTCCACCTCCTCGGCGCTGCGGCCCTGCCATTGCGTGATGATATCGATCTCGGTGTTGGTGACATCCGGGAACGCCTCGATGGGCATGTCCACGAATGTGATGACCCCCGACACGATGAGCAACATCGTTATGAAAAGGATAAAATATTTATTCTTGAGCGAAAAGCCGACAACTCTTCTGAGAAACTTGGTCATTGGATATTTTTAACTGTTCAACTGATCGTAGATAGCGAGGGTATTGGAAGCGATGATGAGATCACCGGGTTTTACGCCGTTGACCAGGTATACCTTGTCCCCCAGGGTGCTTAACCGCTCGACAGGCGTGATATCCGCTCTGCCGTTCCCGTGATAGACTAGCACGAAATACCGGCTATTGTCGAAGACCAGCGCGCTCAGCGGAACATAGATCGCCTGCTGATGATCCGTATTGGTAGCCGTGACCGTAGCATACATCTGCGGCCGCAGCGCCAGATCCGGATTCTCGATCACCACCCGCACCTTCATCACCTTACTGGTGGGATCCAGTACGTGCAATATCTTGTCGACGCGTCCTTTGAAGACCCTGCCGGGATAGGAAAGTGTCGTGACATCGACATTATCGCCCAGATGGATCTTGTCCAGGTTCGCCTCATATACATTCCCCCAGACCCAGACATCCTTGAGATCGGAGATCGTAAAGAGGGCGTTCCCGTTGTCCGGCCGGATCGCCTGGTCATTGGTCACCTGCTTTTGCACGATGAACCCGGGGATCGGCGTTCTGACCACATAGCGGCCCGACGTATCGTCACCGTTGATCTTCAGGATTTTCTTGACCATCTCCAGCTGCGCTAATGCCTGGTCATAGTTGACCTGCGCGCTGGTAACATCCAGGTTGCTCGCGAGGCCGCTGGCATACAGGTCCTTGGTGGCATCCAGCTGCTTTTTGGTGGCGTTCACATTAGTCTCGGCCTGGATAAGGTTGTTGGTATAGCCGGCCATCTCCCCGCTTCGTACCGTGGCCAATACCTGCCCCGCCGTAACATAGTCGCCCAGCTGCACCTTGATCTCGCGGATATTGCCGCTTACCAGCGGAAAAATATTTACCTGTTTGTCCTGGTTGAAATCCACCATACCCGTGAGGCTCATTGAATTGATAAGCTCGCCCCGGCGAACCGTATCGATCGCGAGCGTCTTCAGCAGGGAATCCGGGATGATGTAGGGCTGCTTGCCCTCATCCGGCTTACCCGCCGTACTCTCATTGCAGGAAGAAAAGAACAAAGGCCCGGCCAGCAGCAAAAGACCGGCGGCCACGTGGATCATATTTCGTTGGATGCGCATAGTATCTCGATTGAATTAATTGAAAAAAGCAGTACCGGTATAATAGTTCAGGTCTTCAAAGGCCTGCACGCGGTTGTACAGGAGCGTATTAAGTTGGACAACGTTTTGTTTGAACGAATCATAGAAGGTCAGAAAATCCAGCAGCCCGACGGTGCGTTTTTGATAAGCTTCCAGTTCCGCCTCCGCCAGCCGCTGGAAATCGGCGGCGAATTGTTTGTCCAGGGTCTGGTAAAGCCCTTGGTCGGTATAAGCGATCTCCAACGCATTGCTGATATTCTCCTCCACCGTCTTTTCCGTATATTTCTGCAATGCTTTCGTATTGTCGATCGCGAATTTGGCCGATCGGATATTGCCTTGATTCCGGTTAAAGAAGGGCAGGTCTATCGCGGCACCCACAGAGGTAAAATTCTTGGCGTAGCTACCCTGCTTGTCGTAGTTCAGACCCACGGTCAGATCAGGCACCGCCAAAGCCCTTTGATACTTATACTGTAGCTCATTGATCTGGTTATTGGTCCGGGCGATCTGCAGGTCTGTCCTGTTCTTATATGCCGAATCCAGCATCGTACCGTAAGCTATCTTACCCGGGTCCAGCTGCGCCAGGGCCATGGTGTCGACCACGGGCGAGATATACACTTCTGGCTTTACCTGTACGGTTAACCGCAGTTCGCTCTCGAGTCCCATGATCTGGGTCATCAGCCCTACATATTCACTTTGGAAGCTGACGAGCTGCGCCTTGACGAGCACGACCTCCTTCTCCGAGATATAGCCTTTGCCCTGCTGCCGGTCATAGGCAGCCACTACCTTTTGCAATGCTTTGATCTCCGTATCGTAGACCTGCGCCGATTGTTGCAGATAATAAATGTTGAAAAAATCGCTGCGCAGCGTATACTTTAATGTTCGCAACAGGTCAAAAAACTGGTTTTCGGCCAAGGTAGTATTGGCCTCGGCTATTTTGATCTGCTTATTCCTTTTACCCGCCAGCAGGATCAGCTGCGAGATACCCGCCGACAGCTCGCTGTGATAAAAAAAGTTGGAGTGCGGATATTGGGAGTTCGGATCGTAAATGGGAATGATGGGTCCCTGGCTGACCGATAGATTGGGATTGGGCCACAGCCTGGCCTGCAGGATCAGCGCCCGCTGCACATCGATATTGTAGTGCTGGGCGAGTAGCTGAAGGTTGCTGTCGACGAATATCCTTTCGGCCTGCGGCAATGTCAGCTTAAGGGTATCCCGGAGGGGCGCCTGTCCGTGAGCCGCCATAAAGGTGAACAACGAACAAAATAAAATTGCCGGTGCGAGTGTTTTAAACATGCGCAAAACTAAAAGCAGGGCGTTAGGTGAGAATTAATGGGTCATTAAAGCGGCATTAGGGCGACGTTAGAATGGCCTAATGCAAGAACCTTAACGCGCCGTTAACCAGCAACGGTTACCGGGTAAAATAAAGCTGGAATTCTGTTCCGTGGTTGAGCTCGGAGAGCACAGCAACACGAACATTGTGCAGCCGGAAGATCTTGTCGGCCAGCGACAGCCCAAC